>JARRKE010000019.1:0-67272 GCA_037388465.1 Gammaproteobacteria bacterium | reverse complement strand
ATTATGCCTATGCCCTGGCTCTGGGGTCGAGCGGGCAGGTGTATGTGGCGGGAGGGACTGGTTCCAGTGACTTCCCTAACACCAGTGGGGGTGCACAGCCGATTTACAATAGTCCCGCCAGTGATGTCTTTGTGGCCGAGCTTAACGCCGGCCTGTCGCAGATTATTCAGGCGACTTACCTGGGTGGAGCGGGCAGTGACTATGCCTACGCTCTGGCCGTGGCGCCGAGCGGGGCGGTGTATGTGGCAGGAATGACCATATCCACCGCCGGCTTTCCTGGCACCAGTGGGGGTGCACAGCCGAACACAGGTGGAGCTTCTGACGCCTTTGTGGCTGTGCTGAACAGTAGTCTCACTACGATCAGTAACGCAACCTATCTGGGTGGGGCGGGCGTTGATCAGGCCAATGCCCTTGCCGTCGGCAGCGGTGGGCAGGTGTATGTGGCGGGAGATACCAGCTCGTCGGCCTTACCCTGTACAGACGCAACAATCGGAACGCCTGGTGTGACTTGCGATAGTGGTACGGGTAATCCGCCTGCCAACAACGGCGCGCAGGTGGTTTACAAAGGTGGGCGCGTTGATGCCTTCGTGGCTGCATTGAATGGCGATCTAACAAGAATCGACCAAGCCAGTTACCTGGGTGGGACGGTCATGGACTACGTGTATTCACTGGCCATGGGTAGTAGTGGGCAGGTATACGTGGCGGGCTATACATCGTCCGGCGATTTTCCCTGTACCGACACGACAATCGGAACGGCGGGTGTAACCTGCGATAGTGGTGTGGGTAATCCGCCTGCCTACAACGGGGCGCAGCGGAGCAGCGCTGGTGGTGGCAATGCCTTCGTGGCTGAATTCAATGCTGGGCTGACCCAGATCGATCAGGCCACCTATCTCGGCGGAGCTACTGATGACTACGCTTTCGCCTTGGCTCTGGGGGGTGGCGGGCAGGCGTATGTGGCGGGATACACCGATTCCAGCGCCTTCCCCTGTACTGACGCGACTGTGGGCATGGTGGGTGTAACTTGCGACAGTGGCATCGGCAATCCACCCAGCACCAATGGTGCACAGCCGGCGTATGCTGGCTTGAACGACGCTTTCGTGGCCGAACTGAATGGCGGCCTGACCCAGATTGTCCAGGCGACCTATCTGGGCGGGACAGGCGATGACAAGGTATATGCTCTGGCCTTGGGCGGCAGCGGGCAGGTGTACGTGGCAGGCCAAACCAGTTCAGGCACAGGGAGTTATACCAATATCCCTGGTACCAGCGGCGGTATGCAGCCAGCCAATGCGGGTGTCTCTGATGATGCTTTCATAGCCCAATTAAGCAGTGGCCTCACGGGCATTGCTCAAGCGACCTATCTTGGTGGCTCAGGAGTGGATGAGGACGTTGCTAAAGCCATGGTTGTTGGTGGTAATGGGCAGTTGTACGTCGCGGGCTATACCTATTCCGCCAACTTCCCCGGCACGAGCGGTGGCGCACAGCCGGTGTATGCGGGGCCCAGTAGCAGCAGCGAAGGTTTCGTGGCGGTCTATAACAACCTTGCCGCCGCACCCGCGTCATCAAGCAGCGGCGGTGGCGGTGGGGCGCACCATCTGTGGGTGTTGTGGGCGCTTGCGGTTCTGGCCCTCGGTGGTGGCCTGTTCAGGTGGCGACATCGGGCCGGATAGGCTGGTTTGATTGTTCAAGCAATTGCGGGCAGCCAATGGTTGCCCGTTTTTTTATGGGGAAACTCTAATGCTTAAAGCATGACAAATACCGAGGGTATCATGGTTTAATTAAAGTGCTACGGCATTCCCAGGAATAAGGACCAACCGTCCGGCGATATAAGAAAGAGGGGCAAATGCACTCACAGGCCAGGATTGCGCAGCCGAGGCTTGAAGGGATCTATCCCCGAGAGCGACTATTCGCCCAGCTTGATGAGGGCCGTAAACGTTCCGTCGTATGGGTTGCCGGCGCGGCAGGAAGCGGCAAGACCACTCTGGCAGCAAGCTATATTCTTGAGCGCGGCCTGCGCGCCGCCTGGCTCCAGCTGGACGAGAGCGACGCCGATCCGGCCACCTTTTTCCATTATCTTGGTCTGGCGCTGAAGAAGGCTCTGCCGCGCGCCCATCCCCTGCCTGCATTTACACCGGAATATCTTGCCGATCCTACCGCTTTCGCCCGGGGATTCTTTGCTGGGTTGGCGCAGCGTTTGAAAAGGAATGCGCTGATCGTTCTAGACAATTATCAGGTCCTGCCCGAAGACAGTCTCGTGCATGGCTTGCTCGCTGTGGCTCAGGAGGAGCTTGGTGGAGATCTGAGTTTGCTTGTTTTGAGCCGGAGCTTGCCGCCACAGGTTTTTGCGCGTGTCAGAGCGTCGGGTGAGCTGGCGTTGATTGAACAGGATGCACTTGCGCTGACAGAAGCGGAATCAAAGGCCTTGGTGGCCAGGATGTGTCCGGACGAAACCTGTGACGCATTGGCGGATAAGCTGTATATGCAAACCGAGGGCTGGGTGGCCGGCTTGGTGCTCATGCTTCAGCAGTTGGACACGCAAAACCCAGAACAACTCCGCAGCGCTTCCGTAACGACGATCTTTGACTACTTTGCCAGCGAATTGTTTGAGGATGTAGGTGACGATCTTCGGGGCTTTTTATTCAAGACCGCCCTTTTGCCGAGCTTTACGGTAAATATGGCGAATGCGCTGAGTGGATCACAGGACGCGGATCGGCTATTGGACAGCCTCGTGCGCCGCAATCTGTTCACCACGAAGCGGGGCAGTGGCGCGTTGATACACTTTCAGTACCATGACCTGTTTCGCGACTTTCTGCTTGTGCATGGCCAACGGGAAATTGAGGCCTCGATATATGCCGGTCTGCAGAATCAGGCGGCAGAGCTCCTGATTGGTGACGGGCAATATGAGGCGGCATCGGGTTTGCTGGCCGCAGTGGAAAATAAAATTGGTCTCGCTGACCTGATCGAATCTCTAGCTCCTGAGCTCGCAAAGTTCGGGCGCCTGCCTACCCTGGAGCATTGGCTTAACCAGTTGCCGGTTTCAATGTTTGAAACCAGGGCATGGTTGCAATATTGGAGGGGGATTTGCCGATTGCCCTTCGACCGATGAGCTGTATGGATTGGATCCATTACTGGACAGGCTCGATTCGCTGATCAAACGTTTCGGACCTTTGGATCATATGGTCGAATTGCAGTTGGCACCTCGGGTGTTAGCAGCATTGCTGGTGCGACGTCCAAGCGATCCATCCTTTGAAGACTGGCGCAAACTGGCCTTTGACGCTTTCGATGACCCGTATATCGATTTGGGGCTGCGCTTGGTGGCGGGATTTTATTTGATGGTGTCTCATGTGTGGGCCGGAGATCCTACTCACGCACGTCAGATTGTCGAGATGTTGAAAAATATGGCGCGTGAGGCTGATGCGTCACCAATTGCGCGTGTGACAGCCCTGATGGTCGAGGGGTGGCTGGCTGCATTGAGTGCGCAGCGCGAGGAAAGCTTTGATGCTATGGAGGCGGGTCTGGAGTTGGCCAAGGAGTCAGGCGTCCATTTGTGGGATTCCATGCTCATGCTGATTGGCGCAACGGTCGCCAAGATACGCGGTGACAAAGAGACTGCCGCACGGATTTTGGATGAGCTGAGCACCCAGTTAAGTCAGTTGCGTCCTTTGGACCGGCTGTATTTCTACCACCAGCGCGCCTGGCTGGCTATGTTGCAGGATGATCCTGTTCGTGCCCAAGCAGATCAGCGTGTTGCGCTCGAATTTGCCGTCAGGGTAGGTAGTAAGTATTCGTTGGCCGATGCCAATTATGGAATGATGTGGGTGATGCATGCGCTCAAGGACAAGCTGGAGCGAGATCGGTATTTTGCCGAAGTGGAGCGTTTGGAAGGGGAGTTGAACAGCGTATATCTGGAATTCATGCTGTGCTTTGCCAGGGCGGCATTTGCGCTTGATGAGAAAAATCCCAGCGAGATCCGTATGCGGGTGGCTGACCTGATGAGGCTCGGTCGTGAGTACTGGCTAACAGGGATGACATGGTGGCAGCCACGAATCGCATCGCGCTTATGTTCGGTGGCATTGGGTGAGGGTATCGAGGTGGATTATGCCCTTCATCTCATCCGATTGCATGGGTTGGTGCCCGAAGATGAAACCCAAATGTCCACGACTTGGCCGTATCCCGTGCGTATAAAAACGCTGGGTATGTTCTCTGTCATGGTTGATGATCAACCACTTCAGTCGGAGGGTAGAGGGCAAAGAAAGCCGCTTGAATTGTTGGCGGCAGTCATCGCCTTGGGAGCAGTTAACGTCGGTGAGGAACAGGTCATGGATGCGCTATGGCCGGAGGCGGATATTACCCAGGCGCGGCAAAATTTAAAGGCAGCCTTGCACAGGTTGCGCAGGATGATTGGTATGCGTTCGGTGAGCGTGCAGGCAGGCAAGATAAGCCTCGATTCACGCTACGTTTGGGTCGATGTGCAATCCTTTATGCGCCTGATCGAGGAAATCGAAGCATGCATGTCAGACGGCAGTGACGTGCCTGGGCATTTATTAAGGGAATGGATGTCGCTGTATCAGGGTGAATTCCTGGCCGGTGAGCCCGGGATCTGGGCATTGCAGTTACGTGAGAACGTGCGAGCGAAGGCGTTGCGACTGCTGGAGCAGGTGGGTGATATGTTGCTGCGTCAAGGTGATGGCAGCGAAGCAAGAAAGTATTTTGAACGTGGCATAGAGATCGATCCGTATGCCGAAGTCTTTTATCGTGGGCTTATGCAAAGTCATCATCAGCTTGGAAGGGTGGTCGAGGTGCGCAAAGTTTATGAACGATGCGAACAGCTGTTGAAGGAGGCTTTTGGCGTGGGGTGCTCACCTGAAACCGAGGCGCTTTACCGTTCTGCCGGCATGATTGATGAGGGCCGTCAGTCGTGATGTGGCTTGAAGCGTGGACAAGACCGGCTTCTTAGGTATTATCTGACGACACGAAACGCACCTTTAGACTTGGCTTTGATCTAAATGTATCTGGACTTCATCGACCTTCTGGAACAGGAAGGGGAGCAGATCGAGAAACTGGTTGGCGACACGCGTATGCGGTTGCAAGCTGCCAATTACACGGCCGCGAAATCGCTGTATCGACAATTATCCCGCCGCCTGCACCGCTATCTGACTATCGAGCGGGAAACGGTGCTTCCGGTGCTGGATATGGATCAGATCCTGGAAGGGCGTGACACGCTGAAGCGTCTGGAGCAGGAGCATCAGCGGCTGGAACAGGTTCTGTTGTCGCTGGATGTCGGTATGTCCGCCGCACAGCCGGATATCGGCGCCATGAAGCCGCATCTGAGCAGCCTGACGCATCTGCTCGATGAATACCGGGTGTGGGAATCGCAGGTGTTGTTCAATCAATGGCGGTCGGCGGCGGCGTTCAACTTTACGGTCGCCAACGATCTGCGTCGGCGTATCGGCCAGCAGCTGGAAGCCGCCTGAGGCGTGAAGTCTCGATCACATGCGGTTGCGCATGTGATCGGCGGTGCGCTGGAATGCATCGAGAAGCTGGGCGCGCAGCTGTTCGTCCGCCACCTGTTCCTCCCGGGTTTGGCGCATGCACATCATCCACTGGTCGCGCTCGCGATCGCCGATCGGAAAGGGCAGATGGCGGCGGCGCAGCATGGGATGGCCGTATTCCTGGATGTAGAGCGATGGGCCACCCAGCCAGCCTGATAAAAACTTGAACAGCTTTTCCCGCGACCCCGACAAATCGTCCGGGTGCAGTTTGCGAATCTCCCAGGCCTCGGGCAGGGTGTCCATCAGCTCGTAGAACCGGTTCACCAGGGTGCGGATGCCCGTTTCGCCGCCCAGCAACTGGTACGGCGTGATCTGGGGCAGGGGCTGTTGGGTCGCGTCGTTCATGGGCGGCTATCTTACCAAAGTGATTCCCACTGTCTGTTATCCGGCGTCGTCGGGCGCCGGCGGCGGGGGGCTGCCGGGCGGCCAGTTGCGCACGTGGATGTCGCGCTGCGGGAAGGGAATCTCGATGCCCTCGCGGCGGAACGCGGCATCGACCGCAAAATTGAGATCGCTGAGTACGCTGAGACGGTCGTCGATCTCGCGTACGAAGCAGCGCAGTTCGAAGTTGAGCGAACTGTCGCCGAAATTCAGGAACAGCACCCGGGGTTCCGGTACCAGCGGCGAGCCCTTGATCACGTCCGGGTGATTATGGGCCACTTCCAACAGCACTTCTTTGACCTTCTGGGTGTCCGAGCCGTATGCCACACCGACGGGTACCCGCACCCGTCCCTGCCGGTCATACAGCATCCAGTTGGTGACCTTGGCGGAGATGAGTTCGGAGTTGGGAACGATCACGTCGGCACGGTCGAAGGTTTGGATCTGCGTCGAGCGGATACTGATGCGCTTTACGTGGCCTTCGGTCTCGCCGGTGACGATCCAGTCGCCGGTACGTATCGGCCGTTCGAACAGCAGGATCAGGCCGGACACGAAGTTGTTGACGATGTTCTGCAGGCCGAAGCCGATACCGACCGACAGGGCGCCGGCGATGAGCGCGAGCTTGCCGAGACCGAAGCCGGCCAATGACAATGCGATCAAGGCCGCCAAGGCGATGCCGATGTAGCCGGTGATGGTGGTCACCGCCTCGCGGGCACCACGATCCAGACGGGTGCGATGCAGCCACTCCGGCAGCAGCCGGCTTTTGATGAGTCGGGTTGCCGCCGAGATGATTGCGAAGGCGATGACGGCCCAGAGCAGCTGCACGGGGACGACCTGCAGGGTGCCGACGGTGAATCCCTGCTTGAGATAGGTGGAAATCAGGCTGAAGCCGGGGTCGGAGAGATTCCAGACGAACATGAACCACAGGGCAAACAGGACCCAGATGGCGATGAAGGTGGCGGCGCGCAGCCAGATCAGGCCGGGGATGTTCTGCTGCATATGGACGCCGAGCCAGACCCGCAGGCGTTGCTGCCACAGCAGGCGCCCCTCGTCCATGCCGTCATACAGATCGGTGAACAGGCGGGTGACCAGAATGGCGAGCATCAGGGCGGTCAGGGTACCGAGCAGTCCTCCCAGCACGTAGGCGGAGAGGTTGCGAAAGCCGGCGTATTCCGCGCCGAGGGTAAGCAGGAACGCACCTATCAGGATGACCCGCGCGCCTCGTCCGAGGATGGCCCAGGGGAAGTGGCGCACCAGCCAGGTGGTGGAAATGAGGTTGGCGATCAGCAGAGTGCCGATGCCGGCGCGCAGCAGGAAATACTGATTGTCGGTAAGACTGTCCTTGAGCGTTGTCGAGAACAGCAGATACAGAATCAGGCACAGGGTGACGAAGATCTTGAGGCGCCGGGAAAAGCGCCGCCAGAGTTTGTCCGGTCCCGGGAAATAGGGCGTGGCCGGTGGCGGCGGGGCCAACAGCAGGTCGACTATGGTCAATGCAAACAGGTAGACCACCGCGGCATAGGCCGCATCTGTAGGGAACGGCAGCGTTGGTCTGAGCGGCAGGATCACGCTCAGACCCACCGCGATAATCACCGCGGCGAACATCGCCGGCAGGCGGCGCAGCAGGCTGCAGCGCAGTGCCACGGTGAATGCCACCGTGCGGTCCTCCTGTGCCAGCACGGGTGGCGCCTTGGGCTGCAGCAGATGGCGCAGGACCAGCCCGAGCGGGATGAAGACGAGCAACAGGAAGCCGAGGATGGTCAGGCTGACGGTGGTGAGATGTCCGGCCAGAAGTTTGTACTGGGCGTCGAGGAAGCTGTGCGCCGTTTCAAACCAGCTGCCGGGCGTTTTCAGCCCTTCCTGCATGGCGTGAATCAGGTTGGGGGTGCGGGTGAGCAATTGCTGGGTGACCAGCGCCTGCTGTTGCTGGGTAATCTGGTTGATGAGGTCCTGGGCGCCAACCAGAAACAGCTTGCAGCTGGCCAGGTTCCCCGCCACGGTCTGCTGCTGAGCCAGCAGACGCTGGCGGATACGTCTGACTTCGGCGCTCTGCTCCTTGGCGGGTTGGCCCAGTGTTTCCAGGTCCTGACTCAGGCTGTCGGCCTGCTCCTGCTGGGTGTCGACGCAGGACTGGGCCCGCGACTTGATCTGGTTGGTCTGCTTGAGCAGTGCCGAGAGGCGGTCCTGGTCGATGCCCCGGGTGGTGGCGCGCCGGAGTTCCCGCTCGATCTCCTTGATCTGGGTGGCGGTGCTGTTGATCCATTCATTCAGCGCCTGCTGGGCGCTGGCCGCGGGCGCCGGGACGGGATACAGACCGCCGAGCGCCACGAACAGTGCCAGAAAGCCGCTGCGCGCGGCGCGGAAAAGGCGGCCGTAGGGCATGTAAATATCAGTCATGGTGAGAAACATACATTATAAATGCCGCGTTGGAGCCGGCGTCGGAGTATAATCCCGGCCCCTTTCCTGCCGTTATCGAGCTGTATCGTGATCGAAAAACTCCGCAATGTCGCCATCGTGGCCCACGTCGACCATGGCAAGACCACCCTTGTCGACAAGCTTTTGCAACAGTCCGGCACCCTGGATGCGCGCAAGACCACCGGCGAACGGGTGATGGATTCC
The DNA here is from genome assembly GCA_037388465.1 of Gammaproteobacteria bacterium. Taxonomy (NCBI): domain Bacteria; kingdom Pseudomonadati; phylum Pseudomonadota; class Gammaproteobacteria; species Gammaproteobacteria bacterium. The sequence goes on along the minus strand of JARRKE010000019.1, from coordinate 58,726 downwards.
AATGCGTTGGAGCAGGAGCGTGGCATCACGATCCTGTCCAAGAACACCGCGGTGACCTGGCAGGACTACCGCATCAATATCGTGGACACCCCCGGCCACGCCGATTTCGGCGGCGAGGTGGAGCGTGTGCTGTCGATGGTGGATTCGGTTCTGCTGCTGGTCGATGCCGTGGACGGGCCCATGCCCCAGACCCGTTTCGTTACCCAGAAGGCATTGGCGCGCGGCCTACGGCCCATCGTGGTGGTGAACAAGATCGACCGTCCCGGCGCGCGGCCCGACTGGGTGGTGGACCAGACCTTCGACCTCTTCGACCGGCTGGGCGCGACCGACGAACAGCTGGATTTTCCGGTGGTGTACGCCTCCGCACTGCAGGGTTTCGCGGGGATGAGCACCGACGTGACCTCCGGGGACATGTCGCCGCTGTTCGAAACCATCGTGGAGCACGTGCCGCCGCCGGCCGTCGACCTCGACGGACCGTTCCAGATGCAGGTCAGCTCGCTGGACTACAACAGTTATGTGGGCGTGATCGGCATCGGGCGCATTTCCCGCGGCCGGATCAAGCCGAATACAGCGATTAAGGTCATCGAGCGGGATGGCAAGCTCCGCAATGGCCGGGTGTTGCAGCTGTTCGGCTTCCACGGCCTGGACCGGGTGGAGGTCGAGGAGGCCACGGCGGGCGACATCATTGCCTTCACCGGCATGGAGGAGCTCTACATCTCCGATACGCTGTGCGATCCCGAACAGGTCGAGGCCCTGCCCCCGCTGACCGTGGACGAGCCCACCGTGAGCATGACCTTCCAGGTCAACAGCTCGCCGTTCGCGGGCAAGGACGGCAAGTTCGTCACCTCGCGCAAGATCCGCGAACGCCTCACCGAGGAACTCAAGCACAACGTGGCGCTGCGCGTGGAGGATACGGACGATCCGGACAAGTTCCGTGTCTCCGGCCGCGGCGAACTGCATCTCGGCATCCTGATCGAGAATATGCGCCGCGAAGGCTACGAGCTGGGCGTGTCGCGTCCCGAGGTGATTCTGCGGGAGGTCGACGGCGAGCTCATGGAGCCCTACGAGCAGCTCAGCGTGGATGTCGAGGAGCAGCATCAGGGCACCATCATGGAACGCCTGGGCGAGCGGCGCGGCGAACTGCGCGACATGCGCCCGGACGGCCAGGGGCGGGTGCGCCTGGATTACATCATCCCGGCCCGCGGCCTGATCGGCTTCCAGACCGAGTTCATGACCGCCACCTCCGGCACCGGGCTGCTGCACCATGTGTTCGATCATTACGGCACACACCGGCCGGGCGCCATCGGCAACCGGGTGAACGGGGTGCTGATCGCCAATGCCGACGGTAAGGCGCTGGCCTACGCCCTGTTCAATCTGCAGGAGCGCGGCCGTTTGTTCATCGGCCACGGCGAGGAGGTCTACGAGGGCATGATCATCGGCATTCACTCGCGTGACAACGATTTGGTGGTCAATCCGCTCAAGGCCAAGCAGCTCACCAACATCCGCGCTGCCGGTACGGACGAGAACCTGCTGCTTTCACCGCCGATCCAGATGACCCTGGAACAGGCTCTGGAATTCATCGACGACGACGAGCTGGTCGAGGTGACGCCACACCACATCCGGCTGCGCAAGAAACTGCTCAAGGAGCATGAGCGCAAAAAGGCGTCGCGTTCCGCGGCAGGTTGATCCTGCCTCGTCGCCCTGGGGGTTGCGGCCCAAAGCCGCGCCAGCTATGTTGCACACCTGCCCGTAGCCGGGCCGCAGCTCCCCGCGCGTCCCTTGCCGACGCCGGTTTGGGTGTGCAAATCCGGTCCGCGGACTATGTCGGGATAGGTCCTTAAACGGGGTCTGTGATATATAAGGCGGACCTGTCTCCCGTTCGAACCGCCAGGAGGGGCCGGATGGAGCTGACCCAGACCCAGATCACAATCGAAAAGCCGCGCATCCTCATCGTCGATGACTCGCGGGTCATGCGAAAGTCGATGCGCCGCCTGCTGTCCCACGACTTCGATGTCGTGGAGGCGGATGATGGCGACGTGGCCTGGGACATGATCCAGAAGGACAACGGCATTCAGGTGGTCTTTTCCGACCTGATGATGCCGCGTGTCAACGGGTTTCAGCTGTTGCGCAATATCCGGGAATCGATCCACAACCGGATCAGCCACCTGCCGGTGATCATCATTACCGGCCACAACGACGATGAGAAGATGCATCGTCAGGCGATGTCGCTGGGCGCGACGGACTTCATCACCAAGCCGTTCGATTCGCTGCACCTCAAGGCGCGCGCGCGTTCGGCGGTCAAATTCCAGGACACCAACCGCAAGCTGGCGCAGGCCCAGCACACCCTGGAGAAGCAGTCCACCATCGACCCGCTGACCGGGCTGCCCAACCTGCGCTACTTCACGCAGCATGGGCCGGAGATGCTGTCCTTCGCCATCCGTCACGGCTCGCCGATTTCCATCATCCGCTTCAACGTCGACAAATACGACGTGCTGTATCAGAAAAAGGGCAAGGAACTGGCGGAGCGGGTGCTGATCAACATCAGCAAGATCATTTCCGGCACGGTGCGCGAGGAGGACACGGCCGCCCGCGTCGGTCTCGCCAAGTTCGCGGTGCTGATGCCCGGCGCGGATGAGGATTCGGCGGTCAACGTCGCCGCGCGCGTGCACCAGATCATGCTCAAGACCGGCTACCGGGTCGGCAATACGCGCTTTCGCATGACCATCAGCGCGGGTCTGGTAACGCCGCAGCTCACCCACGACCTGCAGTTCGACGAGGTGCTCAAAATCGCCGAGGCGCGCCTGGCCAAGGCCATCGCCACCGGCGGCAACCGCGTCATCACCAATGCCGAGCAGGAGACACCCCAGACCGAAACCAAGCCGGCGGTTGCTCCCGAGCCGCAGAACCTGCTTTCCGTTGAGGAGGCGCTGGTCCTGCTCAAGGCCGGCGAGACCCGCAAGGTCGACGAACAGGTCCGCTCCCTGATGTTGCGCACCTACCCTTTGCTGGTGTTCGCCAACAAGAAGCTCGGTTTGGGGCTGGAGAGCAATCTGCTGCAGATCAAGGAGAAACTGCAGCGGCATTGATGGAGAGTAAGGCGTGAGAAGTGAGGGGTGAGGCGAAAAGACACTGCCATCTCCTCACGCCGAATGTCCCCGTCGGCTGCGCCCGGAACGCCCCGCAGTGGACTGACCAGGAGCCGTCAGGGCGCGTGAGGGATCACGCGCGTCGCCCGTCAGGCCAAGACGGCCTGTCGGGCGACGTCCGGTCAGACCGCGGGGTGTGCAGGTAAAGCGCGGCCGTGGGGTGTCGTTTCTTTTGGTTCGTTTTCTTTGGACAAGCAAAGAAAATGAACTCGCGCATTGTGACAACGGTCAGTTAGAAACGCTCACCCGATAATGCGCGAAACGGTTCCCCATACCTACCTAACTCGGGAACCAAAACCCAGCCATCTCAATCGTCCTCATCCACCCTGGAAAGCATCCGCATACCACCCACCATGCATTCCACACGGTGTTTGAGGCGTGCATAAAGCCGGTCGGGATTTGTCTCGTCAGGTTCGACGTCCCACACCTTGCTCCGGGTCGTGGCGGGCAGTGGCCCGATGGTTTTCAGATCGTCTTCCGTAAAGGCCACCACCAGATCGGCCCATTCCAGCAGCTCGGGTGCGAGCGCAAGGCAACGCCCGGGGCTCGATTCATCTTTTTCGGCGAGCAGTTGTCCTATTTCCAACGGCACGGGTTTAGGGTCGATGCCGGCGGCACGCCCTTCCAGCCAGTCGGCGCCCACGCCGCCGGCCAGCGCGGCCGCCAGCACGGGGCGGGCACGACAGTGCCGGGAGACGAACAGGACTCTCGCTTTGCGTTTGTACATGGTCGGGCGGGTCTTGTCGGGAGCAACCGTGTTTGCGGTGGGTGTTTGCCTTGCCGAGGGTCCGATAGACTACGCATAAAGCAGAGACGAATCCATGAGCACGACCTCCCAAGCCTTGAGCGCACCGCATCCGGCCCGATTGAGCCTGATGAGCTGGGCGCATTTCCTCAATGACGGCGCGGCGAATTTTTTGCCGGGCATTCTGCCTGCGATTCTGTTGGGCCTCAGTCTGCCGGTAAAGCTGGCGGGGCCGCTGATGGGTGCCCTGCTGGTCGGACAGGCGCTGCAGCCGTTCATGGGCTGGCTGGCCGATCACCACGGTGGGCGGCTGTTCGTGTTGCTCGGCTTGGCGGGCAGCACGCTGGGGGCCGCCCTGGTGGGCTGGGCGCCTGGCTTCTGGCCGCTGGTCGGTATCCTGGTGCTGATCGGGATTGCGAATTCGATGTTCCATCCCCAGGCGATGGCCGGTGTGCGTTCCCTGGCGGTGCAACGGGACGGGGCCGCCATGTCGGTATTCCTGGTGGGCGGCGAGATCGGTCGCGGCCTGTGGCCGGTGCTCGCAAGCTGGGTTGTGGTGCACTGGGGACTGCACATGCTGTGGATACTGGCGATTCCCGGGCTGTTGACCCTGCCCGTGCTTTGGCAGGCCACACCCCAGCTGGCGGCGCGCAATCGGCATGAAAACCCGATCCAATGGCGTGCCCATCTCAGCCCTTTCAGCCGATTGGTGACCTACTGTGCATTGCGGGCATTGGTCATCTTCAGCGTGGTTACGTTTATTCCGCTGGTCTGGCACGAAAAGGGCGGATCGCTGGTCGAGGGCGCGTCGCTGATCGCCACGATGCTGGTGGTCGGGATCATCGGCAATGTCGGCGGCGGGCAGCTCGCCGACCGTTATGGCAGGCAGGTGGTGGTGCGGATCGCCAGTGTGGCGTTCGCTCTGCTGTTGCCGGCTTTTTTGCTGTCTTCAGGCTGGATGGCGTACGCGGTGCTCGGATTGCTGGGCATCGGACTGTTCTCCACGCTTCCGCTTACCGTGCTGATCGGGCAGGACATCGTGCCGGAGAACCGATCGCTGGGTTCGGGCATTGCGCTGGGACTGGGGAATGCGTTGGGTGCGGTGGGTGTCATGCTGCTGGGGCCGCTTGCCCAGGCGCAGGGTGCCGAGGCGCCGCTCTGGGCGGCGGTCGTCTGCGGGTTCATCGCCATCCCGTTTGCGTTCTGGCTGCCTAAACATGGTTGACGGGCGGGAGAGATGGGTATGAAACCCCTTGATCAATACACGCTGGCCGAGCTCAAGCTGATCTACCGGTTGCTGCACGATCAGTTGGCTCAGGAACCGGCCCTGATGGATTCCGAATTGCTTGAGGATCTGCAGCGTTACCTGCAGGGACGGGCCGGCGAAGACGGCGTCGACGTTTCTCTGCACGCCCAGTGGGCGGCGTGGCTGAACGAGGGCGTGAAACTGCGCGGGCTTTAGCCGCGGCTGCCGAAACGGCTGTTCTTCTTGAGTTCGCTGAGCAGCACGCCTTCCAGGGCGTCGAGATCCTCGATCTTGATCTGTGCGACATCGCTCAGGAAGGCGGTCGCCTGGTTTCGCTTCTTGGCGAAGTAGTCGAGGATGAACTGCTCGGACAGCAGCAGGTATTGAATGGCCTGTTTGGCGTCGATCTGCAGGAAGGGGTTGCGGGCGATCTGGCGCGCGCCCCGTTCCTGGCCGACGCAGTAGCGGTCCAGCAGGTTGTAGAGCGCCAGGCGGGCGAGGTTGAGGGTGCGTCCCACCCGCTCACGGGTGTAAGGGTGCACACTGACGTCGACGATGGTGTCCAGCCAGTGCGTGAGGTCGTTTTCGGAAATGGCGACCTCGCGCGCCTTTTGCTCGTTGATGAGCGTCTCGATCTTGAGCCGGATCTCGCGGGCCTCGTCGTCGGCCTTTTTCTTGTTCATCGTGCGCCGCCACACGGTCTGTGTCTTTTCCAACTCGGCCCGCATGGCCTCGGCTTCGTGAAACAGGTTTCTGGCCTCTTCCTCGTGTTGTTCGGCAATGGCGGCGAGTTTGCGCATCTGGATCGCGTTGATGTTCAGCCGCAGCAGGTAGAACTCGGCGAGCAGGCGTTCGATGCGCTCCGACTGATTGTGGAGATGCCTGATCGCGGGGGTGAAGACATCACGATCCTCGCGGTGTTTCTGCAGGGTGGATTCGAGCAGTCGCGACAGCCGCGTAATGCGGGTGTTTTCGGAGCGTACGTCCATGAGCAGGCTGCCCAGGTGGCGCACGTTGGTCGACAGCAGATCCTGATGTTTTTGTTCGTCGCTTTTGCCGTATTCCTGGAACAGAGCGGCGAGATCCAGCACCTTGTTCTTGAACACCCGGATACTGGCCGGCAGTCCCTTCATGCGAGACTGGTCGAGGGCGTCCATGATCTCGTCACCGTACTTGCCCTGCATCGTCAGGCGCCGGTTGAGATGGTAGGAGTTGGAAGCGAGGATCAGGCCTTCCAGGGCGGCGCGCGAATACAGAGGCGCCTCCTCGGTAAAATCGGCCGGGATATTCTCGGGCAGCTTTTCCGGCGGGAGTTTGGCCAGTTCTTCGGGGCTGAGCGTGAAGACCAGCTTTCTGAAAACCTCCAGCGGAATCTGCGGTTTTTCGGCAGTATCCTTGGACATGAGATGGTCCGTTACACCATCGCGACCTTGCAGCTTAGGAATGTGGGCAGGCGCATGTCAACGATGCCGTTCACACTTTTGTGACGAACGGTGTCATATCGGCGGTCAGAGCTGACAAACGGTCTATTTCAGGGTGGCGGCGAAATCCAGCATCCGCTGGGTGGAGCGCAGGGCCTTGACGCGGATTTCTTCGTCGACATGAATCTCGTTGTGACCGGTTTTCAGGGTTTCGAGCAGGTTGTGCAGGCCGTTCATGGCCATCCAGGGGCAGTGCGCACAGCTGATGCAGGTGGCGCCCTTGCCCATGGTCGGGGCGGCGATCAGTGTCTTGCCGGGAGCCGCCTGCTGCATCTTGTAGAAAATGCCGTAGTCAGTGGCCACGATGAAACTGCTGTTGGGCAGGGTGTGGGCGGCCTTGATGAGTTGTGAGGTCGAACCCACGGCATCGGCCATGTCGATGACGTCCTCCGGCGATTCGGGATGAACCAGGACGGCCGCCTCCGGATGCTCCGCCTTCAGCTCCTCGAGCGCACGGGCCTTGAACTCCTCGTGCACGATGCAGGCGCCGTCCCAGATCACCATGTCGGCACCTGACTGGCGGCGGATGTAGTGTCCCAGGTGGCGGTCGGGGGCCCACAGGATCTTTTCGCCGCGGTCGCGCAGATGCTCGACCAGTTTGACGGCGATGCTGGAGGTGACCACGTAGTCCGCGCGGGCTTTCACTTCGGCGCTGGTATTCGAGTACACCACCACCGTACGGTCGGGGTGGGCGTCGCAGAACGGTGCGAATTCCTCGATGGGGCAGCCCAGGTCCAGCGAGCACTCGGCCTCCAGCGTGGGCATGAGGACGCGTTTCTCGGGAGAGAGGATCTTGGCCGTTTCGCCCATGAAGCGTACGCCGGCCACGACCAGGGTGTCGGCAGGGTGTTCCTTGCCGAAGCGGGCCATGTCCAGGGAGTCGGAGACGTACCCGCCGGTTTCGTCCGCCAGTTCCTGCAGCTCCGCATCGGTGTAGTAGTGCGCGATCAGCACCGCGTTCTGCTCCTTGAGCAGTTGCTTGATGCGCTGCTTCACATCGGCACGCTCGGCATCGGTGTAATGCGGCTTGGCCGCCTCCACCGCGTCGGTGTGAGGATAGGCCTTCAGAATTTCCACGTGCTGTGCTGAGTTCATGCTCATATTCTAATTTTAGTTGAGAGCGGGCGGTAGTGCGGGATATCCCCTTTTAAATCAAGGGATTCGCGTAGTGATAGAATGCGCGGCCGTATATTCTCAGCCGCTTGTGCGATGTCGAAGCGATGGACGTCCTACTGAAGGAATACAAACAGATTCCCATCGAAGAGCGTATGGACATGGCCTTGTCCGCCGATCTCGATCCGCGCTGGCGCCCTTGTCTGGTACGCGATCAGCATGCCCAGGTGAAGGCCTATTTTTCGCGCCGGGCGGACCTGAGCGCGGAAGAAGTGGCCATCCTGCTCGACGACCCGAACCAGACGGTACGCCTGAATTGCGCAAAGCGCGAGGACCTGACGCCCGAGCAGGTCGAGCGCTGTGTCAATGACCGCGATCCCAACCTGCGTTATTTCATTGCCAGGAATGTGCTGCTGACCGAGACGCAGCGCAACCGCCTGCTCGATGACCCGGACGAACTGGTGGTGCGGGCGGCGCGCAAGGGGCCGAAGCCGCGTTCCACGCGGGCGCGTCCGGGACAGGCGCTGATGATCCGCTGATGAAGCCACGTACGCGGAAGCTGCTGTGGCTGGCGGCGGAGGTCCTGGTCGTGGCGGGCGTTTATTTCGGTATTCAGGCCTGGCGCACGCGGACCCTGCCGGTCGGCCCCGCGCCATCTTTCAACGTCGAAACCCTGGCGGGCCAGCGGCTCAGTCTGGATGATTACCGCGGGCGGGCGGTGCTGGTGCACTTCTGGGCGACCTGGTGCCCGGTCTGCCACCTGGAACAGCCCAATATTACGGCGGTGGCCCGTGACTGGCCGGTGATTACGGTGGCCATGCAGTCCGGCGACGCCAAACACGTCCGGCAGTATCTCAAAAAACACGGGCTGGGCTGGACGGTTATCGTGGACGAGTCCGGCGAGCTGTCGCGGCGGTTCGGCGTGCAGGCGGTGCCCACGGACTTCGTCATCGGCCCGCAGGGAACGATCCGCTTCGCGGAGCTGGGTTACAGCACGACATGGGGATTGCGGGCGCGGCTCTGGTGGGCGGCGCATGCCGCATCGGATTAAAGCGCCAGCAGGGACCGGGCCTCCTGCCACAGGGCCTCATAGGCCTGGCCGGCCGGTGATTTGGGTGCAAAGGCAGGCAGCGGCGCACGTTCCACACCCATGCGTTCCACCACCGCGCTGTAGGGGACGGTAGTGTGCAGCAGGGTCTTGATGCGGCCCGGTAAGGTTTCGAGCATCTGGCGATGCAGTTGGCGGCGCCGGTCGACCATGGTCAAAAACGGATACAGTTTGATGCGGCGGAGTTTTTGTTTGGCCAGTTGGGCGATGACCTGCTCGTAGGCGCGCAGTGCGAGCGGGCTGGGCAGTAACGGCATCAGCAGGACGTCGGCGGCGTGAAAGACGTTCATCGCCAGGTTGGAGAGGCTCGGCGGACAATCGAAGATCACCAACGCATACTCCTCCGCCAGCGGTTCGAGCAGTTGCTGCAGGCGTTCGTGTTTTTCGGACTGGCCGGCAAGCAGGCGGTCGAGATGACGGCCGGACAGGTTGGCGGGAATCAGGTCCAGGCGCTCGTAGGCGGTGGGGGTGATGAATTCGCCGACCGGATGTGCGCCCTCGAACAGTTTTTTTGCATGCTTTTTGCGCTGCGGTTCGCCCTGGTACAGCCAACTGGCGGCGCCCTGAGGGTCGAGGTCCCACAACAACGTGCGATGTCCCGCGTGCGCGGCGAGCCAGGCCAGATTGACCGCGGCAGTGGTTTTGCCGACGCCGCCTTTCAGGTTGAAAAGCCCCACAGTTTGCATAGTCGTGTTTCGTGTTCTGAAAAAGGGCTGGGGCGCAGGCTATAGTTACAATATGATGACGTCTGGCGACAGATTCACACTGTCTCGGCTACAACAATAACTTAAATGATTCATAGGGTGGAGTGAATGACAACCGGTGCGACCATCTCGCCGGAGCAGGCGGTAACCCTGGCCGGGTTGTTTCGTGAACGGGTACATCAGACACCGGATGCGATCGCATATCGGCAGTACGATATCGGTCGGTGCGAGTGGACGCGAACCACCTGGCGCGAAATGGCCAACGAGGTGGGTGACTGGCAGGCGGCGATGTTGCGTGAGGGGCTTAAGCCCGGCGATCGCGTCGGCATCATGTTGCGCAATTCCCGTGAATGGATCGCTTTTGATCAGGCCGCGCTGGGTCTGGGATTGGTCACGGTACCCCTGTACACCGAGGACCGCCCCGAGAATGCGGCCTACATCATCAATGACGCGAATATCCGACTGCTGCTGGTGGAAGGCAAGCGCCAGTGGCAGCAGCTGCAGACCGTAAAGGATGAAATCCAGGGTCTTGAACGCATTATCAGCGTCAATACCATCGAAGAGGAAGACGGGCCCGCGGACGGTCGTCTCGAATCGCTGAGCGCATGGCTGTTCGGTGTGCGCGGCGATCTGCAGGCCGGCGAGAGCGACGCGGACGACCTCGCCACCATCGTCTACACCTCCGGGACCACCGGCCGACCCAAGGGGGTCATGCTGAGTCACCACAACATACTCAGCAATGCCTATGCCTCCAGCCGCTGTGCACCCATGTCGATGGAAGACGTGATGCTTTCCTTCCTGCCGTTGTCGCATACCCTGGAGCGCACCGCCGGTTACTACATGGCGATGATGGTCGGTATCCAGGTGGCTTATGCCCGTTCCATCCCGCAGTTGGGTGAGGATCTCCAGGCGATCCGTCCCACCATCCTGGTATCGGTACCGCGGATTTACGAACGGGTTTACGGACGTATTCTCGACGGTCTGAAGAAAAAGTCCCCCTTGGCGCAACGCCTGTTCAGGCGTGCGGTAGCGGTCGGTTGGCGGCGCTTTCAACATCACCAGGGGCGCGCCGGCTGGCATCCCTCGCTTCTGACCTGGCCGCTGCTGGAAAAAGCGGTCGCGCACAAGATTCTTTCACGACTGGGCGGGCGCATGCGGCTCGCCATCTGCGGCGGTGCGGCGATGCCGCCCGAAGTGGCGAAGGTCTTTATCGGGCTCGGCCTGCCGCTGTTCCAGGGATACGGCATGACCGAGTGCAGTCCGGTGGCAAGCGTGAATCACCCCGATGACAATATTCCCGAAAGTATCGGCCTCGCCCTGGAGGGCGTGGAGGTCAAGGTGGGCGAGCGTGACGAACTTCTGGTGCGCGGGCCCAATGTCATGCTCGGTTACTGGAACAACGAGCAGGCAACCAAGGAAGCCGTCGATGCGGACGGCTGGCTGCATACCGGCGATCAGGCGCGCATCGATGAGGGCGGGCATATCTACATCATCGGCCGATTGAAGGAGATCATCGTGCTGGCCAACGGTGAGAAGGTGCCGCCGGCAGACATGGAAATGGCCATCACCATGGATCCGTTGTTCGAGCAGGTCATGATTATCGGTGAGGGGAAGCCGTATCTCAGCGCTCTTGTCGTGCTTGACGAAGATCACTGGAAGGAATTCGCAGCCGGGCTGGATGTGGATTCGCACGGGGCGGCCAGCTTGAGCGACAAATATGTTGAAAAGGCCGTTCTGCATCGCATCGCTCAGGCGATAGATGATTTTCCCGGCTACGCTCAGGTCCGTCGCGTGACGCTTTCACTCACGCCCTGGAGCATCGAGGACGGCCTGCTGACACCGACCATGAAAATGAAGCGGGCGCGTATCGAAAACAAATATCACGAAGCCATAGAGTGCATGTATGAAGGGCATTGTGCATGAATCCTGAGAACGGCGTCGTGGACGGGCGCGCCCCGGTGATGCGCGTGCCGGCGACGCCGCAGGCCGCCAACGCCGGCGGCGATATTTTCGGTGGCTGGCTGATGGGGCAGATCGACATCGCCGGCAGCATCCCGGCGGTCCTGCTTGCCAAGGGGCGCGTGGTGACGGCGGCCGTGAACTACATCAACTTTCGCAAGCCGCTGTACATCGGCGACATGGTGAATCTCTATGCCGAGGTAAGCCGTGTGGGACACACCTCGATTGGCATCAATGTCGAGGTGATTGCGCAGCGCCATCGCGACGGCGAGATTGAGACGGTGGCTGTGGCCGATGCGGGTTTGACCTATGTGGCCGTGGATGCCGACGGCAAACCACGCCCTGTGCCCGAGAGATTACACCCGGCAGGGTAGCCGGTGTTGTTTCGGTGAGAATGGAGCAAAACAACAACAGATCCATTAGAGCTAGAGGAGACGAGTGATGAATACGCATCGAAAAAAGATTTCGGCAGCCCTGCTCGGGTTCGCTCTCGCAGGCGCCGGAGGCATGGCCCATGCGTCGGGCTTTGCGCTTACCGAGCAAAGCGCCAGTGGGTTGGGCACTGCCTTTGCCGGCATGGGTGCGATCACCGGCGATCCCAGCGGCATGTATTACAACCCGGCCACCCTGTCGGCGATGGACGGCAGCGGCATGACGGTGGGGGTGCATGTCATTCAGCCCAGTGCGAAGTTGAGCGATGCTTCGGCGACGGCCACGACAGGTAATGTGCCGTATGCCACTGCCGGCAATAACGGCGGAGACGGGGGCGTCACCGGCTATGTGCCGAACTTTTATTACACGCGTCCACTGGCCGGAAACGTAACCTTCGGTTTCGGGATCAATGCACCCTTCGGTCTGGCGACCAAATACAACAAGGACTGGATCGGCCGCTACCACGCCATCGATTCCGAGATGTATACCCTGAATCTCAATCCGGCGTTGTCGTTCAAGCTCAGTGACCGCTGGGCGTTCGGTATCGGTCTGAATGCGCAGTACATCGACGCCAAGCTGTCGCAGGCCGCCGATTCCTACCTGACCTGTGCGGGTCTGTATAACCAGAATACAAGCTACTGTAATCCCGGGGCCTTGACGGCAGCGCCCGGCTATCAACCGCAGGACAGCTACGCCACGATCAAGGGCGATTCCTGGGGTTACGGCATGAACTTCGGGTTCCTGTATCGTCCGTCGGACCGTACCACGATCGGCTTCGGTTACCGCTCCACGGTGATCCAGAACCTGAGCGGCACGGCTACCTTCGATCGCTCGGCCGCATTCAATAATGCGATGTCGGCTTCCCCGCTGAACAGCCAGTTCTTCGTAAATCAGAGCGTCGATGCCGCCATCACCCTGCCCGATTCCGCCTCCTTGAGCTGGGTGCAGTTACTTTCACCCGACTGGACGTTGATGACCGACCTGACCTGGACGGGTTGGAGTCACTTCAAGGAACTGGTGGTGGATTACGCCAACTTTCCTTATCAGCCCAGCACCACGACTACCGAGGATTGGAAGGACACCTGGCGTGTGTCCGCCGGCGCGACCTACCGTGTGAACGGCCAATGGAAGCTGCGAGGCGGGCTCGCCTATGACCAGACGCCGATACCCAACGCGGAACACCGCACGCCACGCATCCCGGGCAATGACCGCACCTGGATCGCGTTGGGCGCCAACTGGGCCTGGAACCGCCGTTCCTCGCTGGACGTAGGCTATGCGCATCTGTTCGTGCCGAATACGAAGATCAATAACACGACCGAGACCGGTGCAAACCAGACCCTCACGGGTACCTACAAATCCAGCGTGGATATCCTCAGCGCGCAGTACAACATGAAGTTCTGAGCCCTAGGCGCAAGACCTGTCGGGTTTGTTGGATGCCGGGCCGAGTGCCCGGCATTTTTATGCCGAATCGTCCAGCAGGGCGCGCAGTGTGTCGATCCGTGCCTGATGTGCCGACCATACGGCGGACGGTACGCCAGACGGCGAATCTAGGTAGAGAAGCCGGGCGGGAATGAGCTCGGGTAGAGGAAGGCGCTCTTTGAGTGCGAGCGCATCGTTTTCTTCGGCAAACATCATCAGTTGTGCGACCGGACCCAGGCCGATGCAGAGCGCCCCGATCACGCCGACATCCGAGCGGCCGCCGCGCAGTTCGAGCCTGATCAGGGTACCCAGCAGGTCATGTGCGGTGTCTCTGCAGGCCAGGCAGACCTCGAACTCGGTCTGCAGATCGAACTGCTGGAGGGTCTGGGCGATGGAAGCATCCGGTAGTATCCATTCCGACGCGAGAACCGGATGGCGATTGAGTTGTCCGTTCGGAAGCAGCCTGGGGACATCGCGTCCGCAGCTCGGGCATCGCCAACGGGCAACGCTGGGGCCTTGCAGGACGGAAGCAGGGTGATGCATCGATGTCGGATGTTTCATACTTGGATATAGACACACTAGAGCGCGCGGAATTCGAGCGCAAGTTCAGATAGGGGAGATGTGTACATGGCCGGCAATACCTTTCCCGCGTTCCGGATTTACAGCGACAAACAGGGTCACCGTGCGGGATTGGAACAGCTCGCCCTGACCGATCTATCGCCGGGCGAGGTTGTGATCGAGGCGCATTATTCCTCGGTGAACTACAAGGATGCGCTGGCCGGTACGGGGCGCGGTCGGATCTTGCGCACCTCCCCGCTGGTGGGAGGGATCGACGTGGCCGGCGTGGTACACAGCTCCGAGGTCTCCGGCCTCAAGCCGGGGGATGCAGTGGTCGTCACGGGCTGCGGCCTGAGCGAGACGCGTGACGGCGGCTACAGCGGCTTGGTGCGAGTGCCGGCTGAGGCTGTCGTCCCCCTGCCGGAGGGGCTGACGCCGTTCGATGCCATGGCGCTGGGGACGGCCGGTTTTACCGCCGCGCTGGCCGTGCAGCGCCTGCAGGACAACCACCTCGTCCCCGAGCTTGGGCCGGTTCTGGTGACGGGGGCGACCGGCGGCGTGGGCGGTTTCGCGCTCGCCATGCTCAAAAAACAGGGATGCGAAACCGTGGCGCTCACCGGCAAGCCCGGACTGCACGATTGGTTGAAACAAATCGGTGCCGACGAGCTGCTGGACCGCCGCAGCCTGGAATTGGGCGAGCGACCGCTGGAAAAGGCCGCCTGGGGCGGTGCGGTCGATACCCTTGGTGGAGAGTACCTGGCCTGGCTGACGCGTACGGTACGGCCATGGGGCAGTATTGCCAGCATCGGACTGGCCGCCGGCCATGAGCTGCATACCACGGTGATGCCGTTCATCCTGCGCGGGGTGAGCCTGGTCGGCATCAATTCGGTCGATTGTCCGCGCCCGCTGCGATTGGCGATCTGGCAACGTCTGGCCGGCGATCTGCGCATCACGGATTTCGCGCCCTTCGTGAGCGGCGTCATCGGCATGCAGGATCTGCCCTCGACGTTCGAGCGCATGCTGGCGGGAGAAACCCACGGACGTTATGTCGTGGAACTGCCGGGGGCGACTGGCGCGCCGTGAAGCACTCGTCGCCTGCGGTTCGTGTGCAACCCCTGGCGCCCGATCGTCTGGCCATGGCGGGTGAGTTGAATGCACAAAATGCGGCGCCCGCGCTGGCATCGCTGCACGCGACGGCCGCAGAGAGTGATGTGCTGACGCTCGAGCTGCTGGATCTCGATGTCGAGGATGCCAGGGCGTTGGGTTTGCTGGTCGATTGTTTGCGCGTCATGTCGATGAATCGTGCCCACCTGGTTTTGTTGCATGCCCCGCAGGTGCTCGCGCATGTGCTTTACCGGACTGCGCTGCTCGAGGGGGATGCGCGCATCGAGCTGGTCGATCCGCGAGAGGAAGAGCCGTATGGGTGATTGGGGTTTTCGGTTAGATGGCTTTGAGGCCCTGTTTCGCACGCTAACGCGCTGGGATTTTCTTATCTAACACCTATTGTGGCGTGCGAGTCCCTTTCTTTGTTCGCCCAAAGAAAGGGACGAAAGAAATGCGCCCCCACCGCCTTGGCCCTGCGGGCTACCCTCACAACCGCCGGCTTGCGACGGGCACGGTTCAACGCACCTTCCCTGGTGCGATGAACCTCAGCCCGGCGTCCCTGCCGGACTGACCCTGCAAGCCATCGGTCGCTCGGCAAGGTGGGACGGGGGAAGGAAAAAACAGTGCTGCGTGCAGAGTACTGAGGACTGAGTGAGCGTCTAGAGCGGTTTTTTACTCAGCACTTCGCACTCAGGGCTCGGCACCTGTCTTTAATCCCCGTCGGCCACGCCCGGAACGCCCCGCATTGGACTGACCAGGAGCCGTCAGGGCGCGTGAAGGATCACGCGCGTCTTTCGCAGGCCAGGGACGGCCTGTCGAAAGACCTCGGGTCAGACCGCGGGGTGTGAAGGTGATGTGCAGGGGCGCACGAATGCCGACGCGCCAGGAAGGCAGTGTGTCGGCATAGCGTGGCCGTGGGGCGCCCTTTCTTCCGCCGGGTTCTTTGGGCGAGCAAAGAACCCGGCTCGCGCATTACTACAAGAGCTAATTAGAAACACGCATCCATGAATGCGCGAAACCATTCCACATGCCTATCTAACTGCATTCAAAACAAACGGTACAGGGCTGCACACCTGTCGAATACAACACAACCCACACCTCACCCACTACAACCTGGCAGACACAATCTGAATCTGCGGATCATCCGGGCTGGGGCGGCTGGTGAAGCCGAGGGAATGAACGAGTTCCAGCATGTTGCGATTGTTGCTCAATACCTCGCCCTCCATGGTCTGAAGACTGCGGGCGCGGGCGACCTGCATGAGTTTTTCCATCAGGTGAGTGCCGATGCCGCGATGGTGCCACGAGTCGAGGACGACCAGGGCGAATTCGCAACTCGCCCGGTCGGGGTTGATGGTGTAGCGGGCCACGCCCAGCTCGACCTCGCGGCCGTCGATTTCGGTGACGGCGATGAAGGCCATTTCGCGCGAGTAATCGATCTGCGTGAAACGCACCAGCATTTCGGGCGTCAGTTCGTGCAGGGCCTGCATGAACCGGAAGTAGCGCGACTCGTCCGACAGTTCCTTGACGAAGGTTTGTTCGATGCCTGCGTCTTCGGGGCGGATGGGGCGCAATACGATCTCGGTGCCGTCCGGCAGCTGCCACCGGCTGACCAGGTGGCTGGGATAGGGGTGGATGGCGATATGGTCGTAACGGTCGTGATGCCGGGCCGGCAGCTCGACCACGATGCGCGCATCCACCGCCATTACGCCCTGGTCGTCGGCCATCAGCGGATTGATGTCCAGTTCCTTGATGTGCGGCAGCTCGCAGACCATCTCAGAGATGCGCTCCAGGACGCTTTCCAGGGCACCCATGTTGATCGCGGGCAGTTGGCGGAATTCGCCCAGCATGCGCGCGACGCGGGTACGGCCGATCATGCTGCGGATGATGAAGGTGTTGAGCGGCGGCAGTGCGACGGCGCGGTCGCGGTGCACCTCGATCGCAGTGCCGCCCAGGCCGAAACTGATGGTGGGGCCGAATACCGGATCGCGCATCACCCCGATGAACAGCTCGCGGGCCTGTGCGCTTTCGTACATGTGTTCCACGGTCACGCCGTGCACCCGGGCATCGGGGGCGCGGCGTTGTACGTTTTCCATCAGCGCCTGATAGGCGCCGCGGACGGCCGGTGCATTGCCGATGTTGAGCCGCACGCCGCCGACATCGGATTTGTGGGTGAGATCGGGGGAGTCGATCTTGAGCGCGACCGGGAAGCCCAGTGCCTCGGCGGCGATCAGGGCGTCGTTGGCGTCCTTGGCCTGGATGGCCGGCAGAATCGGGATATGGAAGGCGCTCAGGATGGCGCGTGTCTCGGTGGTGCTGAGCAGGCTGCGGCTCTCACTGAGTGCGCTTTCGATGATCAGCCGAGCGCCTTCGATGTCGGGTGCGGCATGGCCGTGCAGCGGCGGTGGAACCTGGCGCAACAGGGCCTGGTTGTGGTGATAGTTGCTCAGAAACGAAAAGGCCTCGATGGAGTCCTCGGGGGTACTGAACGAAGGGATATGGTGTTCGGCGAACAGCGCGCGCGCGTCGGCTACCTGCGCTTCGCCCAGCCAGCAGGCGAGCACCGGTTTGCGGTGGTCCTTGGCGGCATCGACGACCGCTTGGGCGGCCTCGGTGGGTTCCGTCATGGCCTGGGGGCTGAGCATGGCCACGACCCCGTCGTAGGCCGGATCGTCCAGGCAGGCCTTTACCGCACGGCCATAGCGATCGGGCGGCGCATCCCCGAGGATGTCGATGGGGTTGCCGTGCGACCAGTGTTTGGGAAGCAGGGCGTTGAGGGCCTCAATGCTGTTTTTCGATGGATCGGGCAGTGCGACGCCCATTTCCGACGCACGGTCGCTGGCCATGACGCCCGGTCCGCCGCCGTTGGTGACGATGGCAAGCCGGTTGTGACGCACCGGCTTGTTGACGGTAAGGATCTCCGCCGCGGCAAAGAGCTGGGCGACGCTGGCTGCCCGCACGGCACCGGTGCGTTCCAGTGCCGCATCGAAGACGTCGTCCGCGCCGATCAGGGCGCCTGTGTGCGACACGGCGGCGCGCGTCCCCGCGGCATGGCGTCCTGCCTTGATGACGATGACCGGTTTGAGGCGGGCGGCGGCGCGCAGGCCGCTGATGAAGCCGCGCGCATCCAGCACGCCTTCGATGTAGAGCAGGATGCTGCGCGTGTCGGGATCGAGCGCCAGATAATCCAGTACGTCGCCGAAATCGAGGTCGGCCGCGTCGCCCAGGGAGACGATGGCGGAAAAACCGATATCGTTCTGTTCCGCCCAGTCCAGGACGGCGGTACACAGGGCGCCGGATTGCGAGACCAGTGCGAGATGCCCGGGGTGTGCGCGGTTTTTGCTGAAGGTGGCGTTGAGGCCGATTTCCGGGCGCATGATGCCCAGGCAGTTGGGGCCCAGGACGCGCATGCCGTATCGGCGCGCGCCCTCGATCAGCGCCTCCTGAAGCTGGTGGCCCTGTTCGCCGACTTCGCCGAAGCCTGCGGAAATGACGACCACGGCGCGCACCCCCGCCTCGCCGCACTGGTGAATGATCTTCGGCACGGTGGGTGCCGGTGTGGCGATGACCGCCAGGTCGACCGGTTTGTTGATCGACGCTACGTCGGGATAGCAGCGTTGCTCCAGCACGCGTTTGTGCTTGGGGTTCACCGGGTAGACCGCGCCTTGATACTCGGCTTCCCTGAGGTTGACCAGTACGCGCATGCCCACCGAGTCCGGGCGTTCGCTGGCGCCGATGACGGCGATGGATTCGGGCGAAAACAGTCTGCTCAGGTAATGCGGTCCCATCAGGATTCCCTCAGCTCGGTCGGCGGTGGCATGCTGGCATTGTTACATTGCGCGGGCGAGAATGAAGCGGTCCGTTCCATGAATTGACTCCATCGGCCATTGGAAGCTTAAGCCATGTGGATGTTCCCGACATGACGCTCGCACTTATTACCCACCCAGCCTGCCGGCTTCACGATATGGGGATCGATCATCCCGAGCAACCCGCGCGGCTGGACGCCATCAACGACCAGCTCATCGCCTCGGGTCTGGACATGCTGTTGCGCCACGAAACCGCGCCGGCGGCTACCCGCGAGCAGCTCGAGCGGGTGCATACTCCGGCGTACGTGCAGTCCATTTTCGAGGCCTCGCCCCTGGAAGGCCGCGCATGGCTGGATCCCGATACCCGGATGAGCCCCGAGTCGTTGGATGCCGCGCTGCACGCTGCGGGCGCTGTGGTATACGGGGTCGATCTGGTCATGCGCGGCGACGTCCGCCATGCCTTCTGCATGGTGCGTCCGCCCGGTCACCATGCCACGCGGGACAGCTCGATGGGGTTCTGCATCTTCAACAACGTGGCGGTGGGTGCCGCGCATGCCTTGGCGGTGTACGGGTTGCAGCGGGTCGCGATCGTCGATTTCGACGTGCATCACGGCAACGGGACGGAGGATATTTTCCGCGACGATCCGCGCGTGCTGTACTGCTCCACCTTTCAGCATCCGTTTTACCCCTACCAGGGCGCGGACAGCGGCAACGAACACATCATCAATGTCCCCCTGCCGGCGGGCAGCAACGGCGTGGTGTTCCGCGAGGCGGTCGAGCGGCACTGGGTGCCGGCGCTGGAGGATTTCGGGCCCGAGTTGATCCTGATTTCGGCCGGCTTCGACGCCCATGTGGAAGACGATATGTCCGCCCTGCGCCTGGTGGAGGGCGATTACCAGCGGGTTACGCAGATGCTGGTGGAGATGGCCGCGCGCTGTGCGCACGGCCGCATCGTCTCGGTCCTGGAGGGCGGTTACGCCTTGTCCGCGCTGGGGCGCAGCGTGGCCGCCCACCTCAATGCGCTGCTCGATTAGACGGGCGACGGCTCAGCCGTAGTAATCCGGCTCGTTGCCGGGCTTCCATTTGATATTGCAGCCCAGGCTGGGTTTCTGGTCCTGAGGAACCGGCGTGCCGGACAGCAGCGCCTCGGATGCCACGCGCAGGTCCTCGCCGGTGACGGGAACATCGCTGCCCGGGCGGGCGGCGTCGAACTGGCCGCGATAGACCAGCCTGTGGTCGGCATCGAACAGGAAGAAGTCCGGTGTGCAGGCGGCGCGATAGGCCTTGGCCACTTCCTGCGTCGGGTCGCTGAGATAGGGGAAGGTGTAGCCGAAACGCCGTGCCTCGTCCTGCATCTTTTCCGGGCTGTCGTCCGGGTGGCTTTCCACGTCGTTGGATTGAATCGCCACCACCGCAAGCCCTTTTTGCTCGTATTCGCGCGCATAGCGGGCGAACTCGTGGCGGATCAGCTGCACGAACGGGCAATGGTTGCAGATGAAGGCCACCAGCAGGGGTTTGCCGGCGTAATCGGACAGCGAAACGGTGTTGCCGCTCACGGCATCCTGCAGGGAGAAATCGGGTGCAGACGTGCCCAGGTCGAGCATGGTCGAGGGAGTACGTGCCATGGATGTCGTCCTTTCGGTTTTTGCAGGCCGGTGATTATAGGGCGGCGGGTGTATCGGAGTTCAAATTCCCGTTGTAAGCGTCAGGTCGCCAGGCGCGATTCGATGCAGATCTTGCCGGTCAGGGTGCGGTGCACCGGGCAGCGATCGGCGATCTGCAGCATGCGCTGGCGCTGCGCCTCGGTGAGATCGCCGACGAGCGTGATCTCGCGCGTGATCAGACTCAGTTTCTCGGGATGATTTTCCGCGCAGTGCTCACTGTCCTGCGCGTGCACCTTGGCATGGGTGAGGCGCACGCTGACGTGTCGCAGCGGGAGCTGTTTGTGCTCGGCATAAAGCCGCAGGGTCATCGCGGTGCAGGAACCCAGGGCCGCGAGCAGGTATTCGTACGGCGACGGTCCCATCGCGTCGCCACCTTCGTGGATCGGTTCGTCGGCCAGCAGGCGGTGCGACTCGGTGAAGACCTCGTGGGTGAGATGCCCGTAGGTATCGCGCACCAGGACCTCGCCCGTTTGCAGCGCGGGCGATTCCATGCGGCCGCCGTCCTCCGCGCAGCGGGCAAGGTAGCGGCTGGCCCAGATGGCGATGGTGTCGGCGACGTAGCTCGCATCCTCCTGGCGGGTGATCAGGTGATCGGCCCGGTCCAGCGAGATGAAACTCTTGGGATGCTTGGCGGCCTCGTAGATGTGCCGGGCATGTTCCACGCCCACTACCTCGTCGGTCGGTGAATGCAGGATCAGCAGGGCGCGGTTCAGGTGCGCGATCTGTTCATGCAGGGAATGGGATTCGATGTCCTCGAGGAACTGCCTTTTGATGGTGAAGTGCCGTCCGACCAGATTGACCTGCGCGTAACCGGCCTCCTTGATCTCCTCGCGGCTGTTTTCGAACAGATTCGCGACGTGGGCCGGGTCGCTGGGCGCGGCGATGGTGACCACGGCCTTGGCCGAGGGGATGCGATGCGCCGCGGCCAGCACGGCCGCCCCGCCCAGACTGTGTCCGATCAGCAGGTCGGGCGCGCAGCCGGTTTCGGCCAGATGCTCCGCGGCGCTGACCAGATCGTCGATATTGGAACTGAAGTTGGTATTGGCGAAATCGCCCTCGCTGTTGCCTAGGCCGGTGAAGTCGAAGCGCAACACGGCGAATCCCTGTTCGGCCAGGGCGCGCGCGATGCGGGTGGCGGCGCCGATATCCTTGGAACAGGTGAAGCAATGGGCGAACAGGGCATAGGCGCGGGGCTGGCCGGTCGGCCGTTCCAGCAGGCCGGCCAGTTGCAGGCCGTCGCGATTGAGGAAAGCGAGTCGCTCACGCGTGATGCGTGCCTGGGCGTTGAGTGTCATAGAGACTCCTTGCGCGGCGTGAGCCGCCAGTCATCACTTACGCTGCGGCGTGGGCACAAATCGCAGCCAGAGATAGCCGAGCAGGCCGGCGCTACATGAAGCGAACAGGATGCCGGCCTTGCCCAGTTCGATCAGTTCCGTGTTGCCGCTGAAGGCCAGGTCGGTGATGAAGATCGACATGGTGAATCCGATGCCGGCCAGCATGGATACACCGATCACGTGGCGCATCAGCACGCCCTCGGGCAAACGTCCCAGGCCCAGCTTGATCGCCAGCCAGGTGCTGCCCACGATGCCGAGCGGTTTGCCGATGACCAGACCGGCTGCCACGGCCAGCGTGACCGGATGGGACAGGGCGAGACGCACGGCTGCGGGGTCCAGGCTGAGGCCGGCGTTGGCCAGTGCGAACAGGGGCATGACGAGCAGTGCGACCGGCAGGTGCAGGCCGCCTTCCAGGCGCTGCAAGGGGGTCTGCATGCCGGCCGCATTGTCTTCAATGGTTTCCAGGATGGCCTGCTGCTGCGGGCTGGACAGCAGGGGGCCGGTCTTGATGCGCGCGTCATCGAAGCGGTCCAGCAGGTGTTTCTGCTTGTTCGCAAAATCATCCGGGTCGAACTTGGGATGCGCCGGAATCGTGAAGGCCAGCAGCACACCCGCCAGGGTGGCGTGCACCCCGCTCTTGAGCATCGCCAGCCACAACAAAGTGCCAAGAATAAAATAAGGCAGCGGTCGGCGGATGCCGCCCAGATTGAAGGCGATCAGGGTGACCAGCAGGGCGGCCGACAGGGCGAGATACGTTGTCGATATCTGGTCCGTGTAGAACACGGCGATGACGATCACCGCGCCGATGTCGTCCACGATCGCCAGCGCGACCAGGAAGGTCATCAGTGGCCCCGGAATGCGGCGTCCCAGCAGCACCAGGGCGGCGACGGCAAAGGCGATGTCAGTGGCGGTCGGGATGCCCCAGCCCTGGACGAATTCCGGCCCGCCGGCCACCAGCACGTACACCAGTGCGGGTGCGGCCATGCCGCCGATGGCGGCGACGATGGGCAGCGATGCCTGGCGCAGACTGGACAGCTCGCCGACCAGCACCTCGCGCTTGATTTCCATTCCCACCAGAAAAAAGAACAGGGTCATCAGCCCGTCGTTGATCCAGTGGTGCAGTGACTTATTGAGCACGAAACCGCCCAGCGAGATCTGAACGCGGGCTTCCAGCAGATGATGGTAGGCCGCACCCCAGGGGCTGTTGGCGAACAGCAGGGCGACCACGGCGGAGATGAGCAGCATGATGCCGCCCGTCGTCTGATTGTGGATGAACGCCTCGAACGGCGTCAGGACGCGGTCGAAGGCATGTTCCCAGGGGGCGAAAAAACGTCGCGGCTTGACGTTGTGGGGGGACTCGCTGTGCGGATCGTTCATGATTTGTGCGGGGGTGAACCTGCCCTCAGCTTACGTCGGCCCCCGGGGGAGTCAAGCGCTATTGACACGGTTCGGGATGGCGATGCATGCTCACCGACATGCGACGTTGGTCCCTGCGAATGATTCCCGTCATTACCACTCCTCCCGGAGTGCTGGCCGCGCGCATGCATGATTTCTGATTGACTGATCCACATCGGAAGAATTCCAGGCCGCGGTCCCAGGACCGCGGCTATTTTTTGCTGTCATTTTTTCGGAGCGTATACATGGTCGGTCTGGCCTATGCATTGGTGATCATGATCTGGGCAACCACGCCGTTGGCCATCCAGTGGAGCAATACCGGCGACGGTTTCGTCTTCGGGGTGACCGCACGCATGTGGCTGGGTGGGCTGTCGGCCTGGTTGCTGCACCGCGTGTTCGTAGGCAGGCTGCCGATGACGAGCGCGGCACGTGGCACTTACGCGGTGGCGGCGCTTTCCCTGTTCACGGCGATGATGTTCACCTATTGGGCCGCACGGCACATCCCCTCCGGCTGGCTGTCGCTGGTCTTCGGGCTGTCACCGATCATGACAGGGGTGTTCGCTTCGTTCTGGCTCGGTGAACAGGCCTTCAGTCCCCTGCGGATCGTCGGCATGCTGAGCGGTCTCGCCGGTCTGGCGTTGGTGTTTTATGCCGGCGGCCGGCTGGGCGAGCAGTCCGCGGTGGGCATCGCGGCCGCCTTTGTAGGCATGTCCCTCTATGCGGTCGGTGGCGTATGGGTGAAACGGCTGAATCCCGGGCTGTCCGGGCTGAGTCTGGCGAGCGGAAGTCTGCTGTTCGCCGCCCCGCTGTACCTGCTGGCCTGGCTGGCGAGCGGCGAGGGGATGCCGCGGGTCATGCCGGCGGTGATGCCGTGGGCCATCGCCTATCTGGCCCTGTTCGGCTCCGCCTTCGGCTTCAGCCTGTATTTCTTCCTGCTGCGCGAGCTGAGCGCGACGCGGGTGGCGATGATCACCCTGCTGACGCCGGTGCTGGCCCTGCTGCTGGGACATTTGCTCAACCATGAGCCGGTGGGGCCGGGCGTGGTGGCCGGCGCTGGGCTGATTCTGGGCGGTCTGCTGATCTACGAAAGCGCCTGTTTCCGGACGCGGCGGACGGCGCAGGCCGTGGCCTAGTCGGCCTGCGCGGCGATGTGGGCGATTTCCGGCAGTTGGATGCAGTGCCCGCAGATGCGCTGGATGGTGGGAAATGCCGACAGATCAAGGCCGGCGCGGCGGGCCGCCCAGCTGACCGGAATCAGGCACACGTCGGCCAGGGTGACCTGGTCCCCGTAGCAGAACCGGCCGACGGTGGGGTTGTTCATCATCAGGGACTCGAGCACCGCGAGACCCGATTCGTACCAGTGCTGCTGCCAGGCCTGGGTGTCGACGCCGCTGGGCAGTGCCTGCAGGGTGCGCTGCGCGACGCGGGTGTTGGTTTCGCTCATGATCAGATAGGCGAGGCTGCGGATCTGGGCGCGTTCCCGCGCCATGCCGGGCAGCAGCGTGGGTTCGTGCCAGCTTTCGTCGAGGTATTCGATGATGGGCAGCGCCTGGGTCAGCATGCGCTTTTCGTCCAGCAGGATCGACGGTGCCATCTCCTCCAATGCCGGCGACGACACCACGTCGGTGGCGTTTTCGAGCTCCTCGAAGGGGTGGATGTCGTAAGACAGGCCCTTGAGCGCGAGCGCGATGCGGATGCTGTCGGCCGAGGAGTCGCCGGGGGTGCTGAACAGTCGAATCATGCGCGAGTTCCCATCAGGGGGTCCGCTGGGACCGGTTGTGATTATTGTCCGGAGTTCCTGAGGCTTACTGTAGAGCGAGGTACCGGGTCAGGCAAGCAGTTCGCGGATCTTGTTGAGCTGGGCGAGGTCCTTGTAGGGGCCGATCCGGACCCGGTGCCAGGTGTCGTTGTTGACGGAAACCTTCTGGATGGAGGCATGCACGCCGAGCAGGGCCAGGCGCGCCTTCATGCTGTCCGCCTGGTCGTAGCTCTTGAACGAGCCCACCTGCAGCACGTACTCGCCCGGTTTGTCGGGCTGGGCGTTGCCGCCGGACTGGTTTTCGTTGTGGACCGTATAGTTGCCGTCGGGCACCACCACCTCGAGTTCGGGCAGCAGGGTGTAGAAATCGAACTTGGGCTTGGGCGGGGATTGTTTCTCGGCGGACTTTTCCGTCTTGGTGGTGGTTTTCGGTGCGGCAGCCGCTTTCTTGACGGGTTCGGGACGCGCCTTGTGCACCGTCAGATGGGGCGCGCCCATGCGCGCGGGCGTGTTGTTGAGATACACCAGCAGCGCCACGAACAGGCCGATCGTCAGGCCGGCCAGCAGCCAGGCCCAGCCCGGCAGGGCCTTGTTCTGTTTGGCTCGGCTGTTTTTGAAGTCGCGCGCCATGGCTACATCGTTTCGGGGGCGCTGACGCCCAGCAAACCGAGACCGTTGCGGATCACCTGCTGCACTGCCAGGCACAGGTTGAGGCGGGCGTCACGCAGGTCCGGGTCCTCCACCAGGAACTGGTGGGCGTTGTACCAGGCGTGGAAATCGTTGGCCAGCTCGCGCAGGTACTGTGAGACCTGGTGCGGCTCCTCGTTCAGGGCGGCGGCCTCCACCACCTCGGGGTAACGGCCGATGCGGTCGATCAGGCTGTGCTCATGGGATTCCGCCAGCCGGCCGAGTTTGGCCGCGCCGTTGGCCCGGTCGTGATGCATGCCCTTGTCCTGCAGCTGGCGCATGACGCTGCTGATGCGGGCGTGGGCGTACTGGATGTAATACACCGGGTTGTCCGCGGACTGGGATTTGGCCAGGTCGAGGTCGAAGTCCAGATGCTGCTCGCAGCGGCGCATGACGTAGAAGAAGCGCGCGGCGTCGTTGCCCACCTCCTCGCGCAGTTCGCGCAGGGTGACGAAGGACCCGGACCGGGTCGACATCTGCACCCGCTCGCCGCCTCGGTAGAGGATGGCGAACTGCACCAGCAGCACGTCGAGCTTGGCCGCATCCTCGCCCATCGCGGTCAGCGCCGCCTTCACGCGCGGCACGTAGCCGTGATGATCGGCGCCCCACACGTCGATGACGCGGGTGAAGCTGCGCTCCATCTTGTCCATGTGGTAGGCGATGTCAGAGGCGAAATAGGTGGTCTGCCCGTTGTCGCGCTGTACCACGCGGTCCTTTTCGTCGCCGAACTCGGTGGAGCGGAACCACAGCGCGCCGTCCTGCTCGTAGATGTGTCCGGCGTCCCGCAGCCGTTCGATGGCCAGATTGACCTTGCCGCGTTCGGTCAGCGAGCGTTCCGAATACCACTCGTCGTATTCCACCCCGAATTCGCGCAGGTCCTCGCGGATGTCGTCGAGGATGGCGTTGAGGCCGAGGTCGAACACGTAGCGGTAGCGGGTGTCGCCCAGCAGCTCGCGGGCGCGTCCGATGAGGGCGTCGATGTGCTGTTCCTTGTCGCCGCCCTGGGGTTCGTCGGGCGGCAGGCCGTCCAGCACCGCCCCGGCCGGCGAGGCCCACTCGCCGCCGTGTTCCTTGTGCAGAACGGCGGCGATGTCACGCACGTAATCGCCCTTGTAGCCGTTGCTGGGGAAGGGAAAGCGTTCGCCGCACTGCTCCAGGTAGCGCAGCCAGACGCTGGTGGCGAGGATGTCCATCTGGCGGCCGGCGTCGTTGACGTAATACTCGCGGTGCACGTCGAAGCCCACGGCGTCGAGCAGGTCGGCCACCGCGGCCCCGTAGGCCGCGCCGCGGCCGTGGCCCACGTGCAGCGGGCCGGTGGGGTTGGCGGACACGAATTCCACCTGTACCCGCTTGCCGGCGCCCAGTTGGCTGCGGCCATAGGCGTCGCCCTCGTCGAGGGTGCGGTTCACCACGGCCAGCCGGCACTCGATGCTGAGGAAGAAATTGATGAAGCCGGGACCGGCGATCTCGACCCTGTCGATGTCCTTCGATGCCGGCAGGTGGTCGACGATCGCCTGGGCGATGTCGCGCGGCTTGCGGCCGAGCTGCTTGGCCAGGGGCATGGCGACGTTGCAGGCGAAATCGCCGTGGGCACTGTCGCGGGTGCGGCTGATGATCAGGTCGCCGGGCAGGGTGTCGAGGTCACCCGCCTGATGAAGTTGTTCGAGAGCGGCGGTAACGAGCGCGTGGATGGTGGCTTTCAATCTGGATTCCGATCAGGCAGACGGCAAAGAGCCGTCATTCTAAAGAAATGGCGCCGGGGCGAGAAGCCATAGGTTATCAACGGGTTGATATTGTCGCTCAGGCGAGTGCGAGAGAAGGAAAAATCGGGCGAAAAATCTTTCTGGAAAAGATTTTCGCGCCAGCCGCGCAGCGTGCCTGCCAAAAAGCGCAGTTTACTTGAAGTGTTTGCCGCTTCGCGGCCCCGCATCTATGAGCACGGTTTTGACGCCCTATCGTGCCGCATGAGTAGACAGCAGGCTTAAAACAGCTCCATGGGATCGACATCCAGCGACCAGCGCACCCGGCGCGCGTGCGGCAGGCTGGCCAGGGCCTGGACATGGCGCGACAGCAGCTGGTGCAACGGGGCCCGCGTCTCGGCCTGCAGCAGCAACTGGGCCCGGTAGCGGCCGGCCAGGCGCTCCATCGGGGCCGGCACCGGACCGAGCACCTGAACCGTCGAACCGGCCTGCTGGAACAGCTCGCGTGCTTCGCCGAGAAAGGCCAGGGGATGGTCGGCCTGGGGCGATTCGGCGCGGATCAGGGCCTGGTAGCTGAAGGGCGGCAGGCAGGCCGCCTCGCGCTCTTCGAGGGCCTGGCGGCAAAATCCCCGGTAGCCTTCGTGGATCAGGGTCAGCAGCAGCGGATGATCCGGCTGTCGGGTCTGGATCAGCACGTGGCCGGGACGCTCGGCGCGCCCGGCGCGTCCCGCCACCTGGGTGATGAGCTGAGCCATGCGCTCGGTGGCGCGGAAGTCGGCACTCAGCAGCCCCTGATCGATATCCAGGATGCCGACCAGGGTAACGCCGGGGAAATCGTGTCCCTTGGCCAGCATCTGAGTACCGACCAGTATCCGGTGCTGTCCGCTGCGGGCGCCTTCCAGTTTGGCCTCGATGGCACCCTTGCGGCGCGTGGTGTCGCGGTCGATGCGCGAGATCTCCACCTCCGGGAACAGCGTCTGCAGCGCGGTTTCGATGCGCTCCGTGCCCTGCCCAAGGGGATGGACCTGGGCGCTGCCGCAGCCGGGACACTGATCCGGCGCACCCATCTGCACGCCGCAGTGATGGCACACCAGCTGGCGACGGCGGGCGTGATAGGTCATATGGGCGTCGCAGCGCGGGCAGTCCGCCGCCCAGCCGCAGTCGTGGCATTGCAGCACCGGCGCATAGCCGCGGCGGTTCAGGAACAGCAGGACCTGGCCGTCCGCATCCAGGTGCCGGTGGATCTGTTCGATGAGGATGTCCGACATGCCCTCGGTCATCGGCCGGCGACGTACGTCGAGCAGGCTGACTTCCGGGTGGCTGGCGACGCCGGCGCGCTCCGGCAGGGAGATGTGCCGATAGCCGCCTTTGCGCGCGTTGTTGATGCTTTCCAGGGCGGGTGTCGCAGAGCCCAGCACGACCGGCACGTTTTCGCGCCGCGCGCGCATCACGGCCAGGTCGCGGGCGTGGTAACGCAGGCCGTCCTGCTGTTTGAACGACAAATCGTGTTCCTCGTCGACCAGGATGACGCCTGGGTTGGCGAGCGGGGTGAACACGGCCGAACGGGTGCCGATCACGATGGGGGCCTCGCCGCTGCGTGCCGACAGCCAGGCACACAATCGTTCGCGATCGGTCAGGCCGGAGTGCAGGACGGCGATCGGCCGTTCGAAGCGCGCCTGGAACCGCGTCAGCAGCTGGGGCGTGAGGCCGATCTCCGGCACCAGCACCAGCGCCTGGCGGCCGGCGGCGACGACGTCCTCGATAATGCTGAGATAAACCTCGGTCTTGCCGCTGCCCGTCACGCCCTCCAGCAAAAACGGTGCGAATCCGTCCGGGGCCGAGATCACCGCCTTTGCCGCCGCTGCTTGGGCGGGGTTGAGGGAGACACTGCGAACCGTGTCCGGGTCGACGGGGATGCCCTGTAGGCAGGGGCTTTCCGCTTTGGCTGCCAGCGCCTTGTCGACCAGCGCGCCCATCGGGGCACGCCAGTTGGCATGGGCGTCATTCAGTTGCTGCGCGTCCAGCCCGCCGGGCTGTGCGATCAGGTCGTGCAGCAGGGCGGCCTGGCGCGGGGCGCGGCGCATCATTTCCTCGGGCACCTCGTCCACCGCTGCGCGCCAGCGGGTGATCCCCTGCACCTGTGCCGCCTCTCCCTGGCGCAGCAGGGTGGGCAGGGCGGTGCTGATGACCTCTCCCAGCGGGTGCTGATAATAGCCGGCGGCCCATTCGAGCAGGCCCAGCAGGGGCGGGCCGAGCAGCGCTTCGCCGTCCAGTACGGCCTCGATATGTTTCAGGCGATGCGCGGGCATCTCGCTGCGCGGGGCGAGCGCCATCACCACCCCCACCAGATGCTGACGGCCGAAGGGTACCCGTACGCGGCTTCCCCGGGCCGGCAGTGGCTGACCCGGCGGCGGCAGGTAGTCGAATACCCCGTACAACGGAGACGGTACGGCGACTTGTACGAGGGGTTGGGTGAGAGGGGTGTCGGGAGGCAAGTTACGCTCTGCTGTTAAAGCGATTTATTAGGAGTGTGAAGGTAACTGATTAAAACTACATTGTCGTTTGGGTTTATCCACACATCTTGTGGATAACTCTGTGGACAGCGTGTCATCAAGTTGCTCCAGCCACACTGAATGCTACATTTTTGTTTAATTGGTCAAAAAGTGACCAGCTAATTTTGTTTTTATTTTTCAATGGGTTATGTGAATGGCTGGCGTTTGACGGAATCTCGACAGTCTTTTGTGTAAATGGCTGCTGACGATTCTCCTTCCTGTGCATAACAAGATTCATGCCGGAAGGCTTCGTTTGATTCTGTCAAGCCCTCCGGTTGCAAAAAAGCAGAAAAAAATTAAATCACAGGGATTAAATATTGGGGCAAAAACGGGCAAAACGGTCTGCGATATCCGTCCCGGCGGCCTTGTTCAATCTTCCATGGCGAGGCCGAGCCTGTCGAGTCTGAAGGGGCCCAGACAAAAAAGCCCGGCACGTGGCCGGGCTCGGGGGTTGCTGTATGAAGGCGGAGATCAGAGCGATTTCACCGCACTGATCAGCTCGGAGACCATGGCCTGGCCGTCGCCGTACAGCATGCGCGTGTTGTCGGCGTAGAACAGATGGTTCTCGATACCCGAGAAACCGGCGCCCTGGCCGCGCTTGATGACGATGACATTCTTGGCCTGGTCCGCATTCAGGATCGGCATGCCGTAGATCGGGCTGTCCGGGTTGGTGCGGGCGACCGGGTTCACCACGTCGTTGGCGCCGATGACCAGGGCCACGTCGGCGGTGGCGAACTCGTTATTGATCTCGTCCAGGTCATAGATGATGTCGTACGGCACGCCCGCCTCGGCCAGCAGCACGTTCATATGACCCGGCATGCGGCCTGCCACCGGGTGGATGGCGAACTTCACCGTCACGCCGCGCTCCTGCAGCAGCTGGGTCAGCTCCCAGATCTTGTGCTGAGCCTGGGCCACGGCCATGCCGTAACCGGGCACGATGATCACCTTCTCGGCGAAGGCCATCATGATGCCGGCATCCGGTGCCTCGATGGGTTTGAGGTGGCCGGAGACCTCCTCCTCCTCGGCTCCGGTGCCGCTGGCACCGAAGTGGCTGAACAGCACGTTGGTAATGGGGCGGTTCATGGCCTTGGCCATCAGCTGCGTCAGCAGGGTACCGGAGGCGCCGACTACCACGCCGGCGATCATCATGGCCGGGTTGCCGAGCACGAAGCCTTCCAGGCCGACGGCGAGGCCGGTCAGGGCGTTGTACAGCGAGATCACCACCGGCATGTCCGCGCCGCCGATCGGCAGGGTCATGAACACGCCGAAGGCCAGGGCCAGCAGGAAGAAGATCAACAGCACGATCAGACTGTAATGGCCGCTGACGGCGATGATCACGCCGAGGGCGACGGTCACGCCGAACATCGTCAGGTTGAAGATCTGCTGCCCGCCGAAGCGGAAGGTCTTGCGCATGATGCCCTGCAGTTTCGCGAAGGCGATCAGCGAGCCGGAGAAGGCCACCGTGCCGATCAGTGCGCCCAGTACGGCGATGGACTGCAGGGTGAGGGTCATCTCGGCGCCCTTGACCAGTTCCAGCGCGGCGATGGCCGCGGCCGCGCCGCCGCCCATGCCGTTGTACAGCGCGATCATCTGCGGCATGTCGGTCATGGCCACCTTCTTGCCGGTGTACCAGGCCAGCCCGCCGCCGATGGCGATGGCGATGACGATCAGCAGATAGTTCATCGCGCCGTGGATGGCGGGATGGAAGAAGGTCACCACGGTGGCGACCAGCATGCCGATGCCCGCCCAGACGATGCCGCGCCGGGCGTTGACCGGCGAGCTCATCTGCTTCAGGCCGAGGATGAACAGGACCGCGGCGGCGAAGTACGCAATGTTGATGATCAGGCCCATCACTTCGCCTCCTTCTTGGAGCTCTTGAACATCTCCAGCATGCGCTCGGTGGTCACGTAGCCGCCGGCCGCGTTGCCCGCGGCCAGGATCACGGCGACGAAGCCGATCACCTGCTCCAGCCCTGTGGTGGCATGGCCGAGCGCCACCATGGCGCCGACCAGCACGATGCCGTGCACGAAGTTGGAGCCGGACATCAGCGGGGTGTGCAGGATCACCGGCACCTTGGAGATGACTTCATAGCCGGTGAAGGCGGCCAGCATGAAGATATACAGTGCGACGAAACCCTCGATCATGATGCCTCTCCTTCAACCAGCTTGCGGGTGGGTTCGTGTTTGATGGCGCCCTCGTGCGTGAGCACGCTCTGCGCCTGGATCTCGTCTTCCCAGTTCGGGGTGAACTGACCTTCCTGGATCATCGGGGACAGGAAGTTGAAGACGTTCTTGGCGTACATTTCGCTGGCATGGAACGGCACCTGACTGGGCACGTTGAGCGGGCCGTGTACGACCACGCCATGCTTTTCGATCGTCTCGCCGGGCACGGTGAACACGCAGTTGCCGCCGCCTTCGGCGGCCAGGTCGATGATGACCGAGCCGGGCTTCATGCCCTGCACCATGGCTTCCGGCACCAGCTTGGGCGACGGGCGCCCCGGCACGGCGGCGGTGGTGATCAGCACGTCCGCCTGGGCCACGAAGCCGGCCAGCTGTTCCTGCTGCTTCTGCTTTTCCTCGTCGGTGAGCTCGCGGGCGTAGCCGCCCTCGCCCTCAGCCTTGATGTCCAGCTCGATGAACTTGGCGCCCAGCGATTCCACCTGCTCCTTGGTGGCGGAGCGCACGTCATAGGCCTCCACCATGGCGCCCAGGCGGCGTGCCGTGGCGATGGCCTGCAGGCCGGCAACCCCGGCGCCGAGCACGATGACCTTCGATGGGCGGATGGTGCCGGCCGCGGTGGTGAGCATCGGGAAGAAGCGCGAGGCCAGGTCGGCGCCCATGATGGCAGCCTTATAGCCGGCCACGGCCGCCTGGGAGGACAGCACGTCCATGGACTGGGCGCGCGAGATGCGCGGGATCAGCTCCATGGCGAAGCTGGTGATCTTGCGGTCGCGCAGCTTGGCCACCAGCTCCGGGTGGCGGTGGGGCAGCAGGGTGCCGATCAGCACCGCGCCCTCCTTCATCTGGGCGATCTCGTCCTCGGTCGGAGGCTGGATCTTGACGACGATGTCGGCCTGGGCATACAGGCCGGCGGCGTCTTTCACCACCGTGACGTCGGTATAGCTGTCGTCGGGCATGCGCGCGGCGTCGCCGGCGCCCGTTTCGAGCAGCACCTCGAGACCGAGGCCGCTCAGCTTGCCCGCGATCAACGCGTCGACAGCCACGCGCCGTTCACCGGTGCTGGTCTCTCTGGGAATGGCCAGTTTCAAAGGCATACTGTGTCTCCGCTGTCGCCTGCCGGACGGCAGTTGCAGGGTTGGATTGTTCTCGTGAGGGCACGGGCGTCCCTGGGGCGCCCGCGACCCAAAGGGGCGGTATATTAGCGGATTATCGAGTCCGAATGAACTTGTCGCGCATTATTTGGCGGGACCGGCCCGGGCACAGTGCTGCGGCGGGCTTTCGGACAGGGGGTGGGCGCGGGCCGCAGATCAAAAGCGACCCGCGGCCCGGTCATATCGAGGGTTAGCGGACCCAGAGGGTCTTGGTGTTCACGAACTCGCGAATGCCGTGAATGGAGAGCTCGCGTCCGTAGCCGGAGGCCTTGATGCCCCCGAAGGGCAGGCGCGGGTCGCTCTTGAACATGCCGTTGACGAATGCGCCGCCGGACTCGAGGGCGGCGGCGAAGCGCTCGCCCCGTTCGGTGTCGCGCGTCCACACGCAGCCGCCCAGCCCGAAGCGGCTGTCGTTGGCAATGGCCAGGGCCTGCGCCTCGTCCCGGGCGTGGATCAGGGTGGCGACCGGCCCGAACAGCTCTTCCGAATAGGCCGTCATGCCGGGCCCGACCCGGTCCAGCACTGTGGGCTGGTAGAAATAGCCCGGGCCTTCGATGGGGGCACCGCCTGCCGCCAGCTGCGCGCCCGCATCGATACTGGCCCGTACCTGGCGGTGCAGTTCATCGCGCAGGTCGGCGCGGGCGACCGGACCGATCTGCGTGGCCTCGTCGAGCGGGTCGCCGACGCGCAATGCCCGTACCGCTTCCACGAAGCGCCCGGTGAAGTTCTCCGCCACCGGTTCGGTGAGGATGATGCGCTTGGCGGCGATGCAGCTCTGACCGCCATTCTGGAAGCGGGCGGGAACGGCCTGGCTGACGGCGAGATCCAGGTCGGCGTCCTCCAGAACCACGAAGGCGTCCGAGCCCCCCAGTTCCAGCACCACCTTTTTGAGATGCCGCCCTGCCAGCTCCGCCACAGAGCGTCCGGCGCGTTCGCTGCCGGTGAGGGTTACGGCGTGCACCCGCGGATCGGCGATCACGGCCTCGATGAGGTCCACGTCGATCGGCAGGTTGATGAACACGCCCTCGGGAACGCCGGCTTCCAGTGCCAGGCGTTCGATGGCCTGCGCCACCTGCGGCACGTTGGGGGCGTGCTTGAGCAGCAGGGTGTTGCCGGCGGCGAGGGTGGGGGCCATGTGCCGCAGCACCTGCCAGTAGGGGAAGTTCCAGGGCATGATGGCCAGCACGGTGCCTAGCGGCTGATAGCTGATATAGCTGTGCGAGGCGTCGGTCTGCACCGGTTCCGGGCGAAGCATGGCTTCCGCATGCTCGGCGAAGTAATCGCAGGCCCAGGCACTTTTTTCGACCTCGGCGCGCGCCTCGGTGATCGGTTTGCCCATTTCCAGGCTCGCGAGACGGGCCAGCGGTTCGACCTGTTCGCGCAGCAGCCGGCCCGCGTTGGCGATGATGCGGGTACGCTCGGCCAGCGGGGTCGCGCGCCATTGCCGGGCCGCGTCGTCGGCGCGGGCCAGGGCGTCTTCCAGGGCGGATGCATCCCAGGTGCCGAATTCGGCCAGCAGTTCGCCGGTCGCCGGATTGATGGATTGAAAGCTCATGTCGGAATCCTGTCCCCGGCGGGGAGCAAGGTGGGATAAGCGTGCCGCGGGTCATGCCCGCGGCACGGCATTGCGTCAGAGAACCTCGTGCACCCGCTGCGCGGTGAGGTCGAGGACCTTTTTGGTCGTGTCGATCAGCTCGTCGACCTGCTCGCGGGTGATGATCAGCGGCGGGGAGATGATCATGGTGTCGCGCACGGCGCGCATGATCAGGCCGTTCTGGACGCTGATGTCGCGGCACAGGGTGCCGACCTTGCCGGGTTCCGGGAACAGCTCGCGCGGTTCCTTGGACTTGACCAGTTCCATGGCGGCCACCATGCCGACGCCGCGTGCCTCGCCCACCAGCGGATGATCGCCCAGCTCGCGCCAGCGCTGCTGCAGGTAGGGGGCGATCTCCTTGCCGGCATGCTCGATGATGCCCTCGTCACGCATGATGCGCAGGTTTTCGGCGGCGACGGCGGCGGCCACCGGATGACCGGAGTAGGTGTAGCCGTGGAAGAATTCGCCGCCCTGGTTGATCACGACGTCGGCCACCTTGTCGCTGACCATCACCGCGCCGATGGGCATGTAGCCCGAGGACAGTCCCTTGGCGACGGGCATCAGGTCGGGTTCGATGCCGTAGTACTCGGAGCCGAACCAGGTGCCCAGGCGTCCGAAGCCGGTGATGACCTCGTCGGCGATGAGCAGGATCTCGCGCTCGGCGCAGATGCGCTTGATCTCGGGCCAGTAGCTTTCCGGGGGGATGATGACGCCGCCGGCGCCCTGGATCGGTTCGGCGATAAAGGCGGCCACGTTGCACTCGCCCACCTCGTCGATCTTCTTTTCCAGTTCGCGCGCGGCCTGGATGCCGTATTCGTTCGGGTCCATGTCGGGCGCGTTGCCGAAGTGGTAGGGCTGCTCGATATGGACGATGCCGGGAATGGGCAGGTCGCCCTGTTCATGCATGGCGGTCATGCCGCTCAGGCTGGCGCCGGCCACGGTGCTGCCGTGGTAGGCGTTCTGGCGCGAGATGATGACCTTCTTATAAGGCTTGCCCAGCAGCTTCCAGTAGTAACGCACCATACGCAGCACGGTGTCGTTGGAATCCGAACCCGAGCCGGTGAAGAAGGCGTGGTTGAGGTGGGCGGGCGTTACCTCGGACAACAGCTCGGCGAGCTCGACCGCGGGCGGCGTACTGCACTGGAAGAAATTGTTGTAGTACGGCAGTTCCTGCATCTGCCGATAGGCGACCTCGGCGAGTTCCTTGCGGCCGTAGCCGATGTTCACGCACCACAGCCCGGCCATGCCGTCCAGGATCTTGTTGCCGTCGGAGTCCCACACATAGCAGCCTTCCGCGCGGGTGATGATGCGCGACCCCTTGGTGTTGAGGTCCTTGTAGTCGGTGAAGGGATGCAGGTGATGCGCGGAATCCATACGCTGCCAGTCCGCGGTGGTTTTGTGCTTGTGGGCTGCTTCTGCCATGGTCAATCTCTCTTAAGGTTGTAGGTCGGCGCGGAACGGCGACGTATTCACACGGCCAACAGCAGGAACTCGCGCTCCCAGGAACTGATGACACGAAAGAAGGTTTCATATTCCTTGCGCTTGACCGCGGTATAGGCGCGGACGAAACGTTCACCGAGCAGGTCCTGCAGGGGCGCGCTCGCCTCCAGGTTGATCAGGGAATCCTCCAGGCTGCGCGGCAGACCGAACGGCAGATCGTAGGCGCTGCCCTTCTGCTCATCCCGGGGGTGGGCGTCTTCGAGGATGCCGAGCAGGCCGCAGGCCAGAGTGCCGGCTAGTGCCAGATAGGGATTGGCGTCCGCGCCGGCGACGCGGTTTTCCACCCGCATGTTCTGGGCTGAGGCGAAGGGCACACGCAGTCCCACCGTGCGGTTGTCCATACCCCAGTCGGCGTTGATGGGCGCCGATTCGTGGCGGGCGATGCGCCGGTACGAATTCACATTGGGGGCGAAGAACGACATGGCGGCGGGCATGTGCCGCTGCAGTCCGCCGATGTACTGGCAGAAGGTCTTGCTCATGCTGCCGTCTTCGTTGGAGAAGAGATTCCTGCCGGTCGTCGTGTCCGTCACGCTCTGGTGGATATGCATGGCGCTACCTGCCTCGTCCTCCAGCGGCTTGGCCATGAAGGTGGCGTACATGTCGTGGCGCAGGGCGGCCTCGCGTACGGTGCGTTTGAACAGGAATACCTGGTCGGCCAGTTCGAGCGCGTCGCCGTGCAGGAAGTTGATCTCCATCTGCGCGGCACCCGATTCGTGGATCAGGGTGTCGATGTCCAGGTTCTGCGCCTCGCAATAGTCGTAGATGTCCTCGAACAGCGGGTCGAACTCGTTGACCGCGTCGATGCCGTAGGACTGGCGCGCGCGTTCCGGACGTCCGGAACGGCCAATCGGCGGTTCCAGCGGATAATCGGGGTCGATGTTGCGCTTGACCAGGAAGAATTCGAGTTCCGGCGCCACGATGGGCTGCATGCCGCGCTCCTCGTAGCGGGCGAGCACGCGCTTGAGGACCTGCCGCGGGGCGATATCCACCGGTGCGCCGTCGCGCAGGTAGCAATCGTGAATGACCTGGGCCGTGGCATCCGCCGCCCAGGGGACGAGACGCAGTGAGTTCGCATCGGGATGCAGCACCATGTCGACCTCGCGCGGATCGATCATGCTCTCGTCATCCGGCCAGTCGCCGGTGACGGTCTGGATGAAGAGCTGCTCGGGCAGGCGCATGCCCTGTTCCTTGCAGAACTTGGCGGCCGGGATGATCTTGCCGCGGGCGTTGCCCGTCATGTCGGGGATCAGGCATTCGACCTCAGTGATCTTGTGCTCCTGCAGCCACTGGGTGATGTATGCCATCTGGGTCGGGTCCATACTCATTAGTTACCTACCTTCGCTCGCTGGCGACAGGCGTCACCGAACGCCTTGAACATCGCCATCGATAGCGGATTCTGTGTGGCGCGCCATTCGGGGTGCCATTGCACCGCCAGGGTAAAGCCCGGCGCGTTGTTTACCGTAAATGCTTCGACCAAGCCGTCCGGTGCCGTCGCTTCCGCGTTCAGGCCGGGCGCGAGCCGGTCGACGCCCTGCCAATGTATGGAATTGACCTCGCCTTCGAGTTTGCCGGTCAGGCTGTGCAGCAGGCCGCCCTCGGTAAACGATACCGCATGAGCGGGACCGTATTGGATATCGAGGGGCTGGGTGGCGTCTTCACGATGGTCGTGTCTGCCGGGGACTTCGTGCACCCGCTGGTGCAGGCTGCCGCCCAGGGCCACGTTCATCTCCTGAAATCCCCGGCAGATGCCGAACAGCGGTATGCCCCGCTCGATGGCCGTGCGAATCAGCGGCAGGGTCACGGCGTCGCGGGCGCTGTCGTGCAGCGTCCCCGGCGCGCTGGGCGGGCCGTCGTAATGCGCCGGCTCGATGTTCGAATAGCTGCCGGTCAGCAGGATGCCGTCGACCAGTTCGAGCACCGTGTTCATGTCGAAGTGGCCTGACAGGACGGGGATAATGATCGGTACGCCGCCGATGGCCTCGGTCACGGCCGTCAGGTATTTCTCACCCGCCATGTGATAGACGTGCGGGCTCAGTTCGCGGCGATCCGCGGGGATCCCGATGATGGGGCTGCTGTTGGTCATGGTGAGTTTGTGTTAAGTTTATTAAACATATCATCGCCTCGCGAGTGAAACAAGCGGGGCCGGCGCAATGCGGCTGTCCGGTCCCTGTCGAGGCAGGGCTTAAGTAATTATAAAACGGCCAGTTTGCACCGAAGTCGTGCGGACGTGCCGGGTGCATCATATTTTGGTGCAGTCCCGGGCGGCGCCGGATTCCGGAGTGGGCGAGCCGACTTGACAGGTCCTGGTGACGATCACCAGTATAAAGATATTAAACAACCCAGAGCGTAAATCATGTCCGCCCAAACCGCTGTGAGCGATCATCCCGAGGTCGCGGAGTTTCTGCGCCAGTATCCCCAGGTCCGTGCCGTCGATCTGCTCGTCCCGGACGTGAACGGCGTTCTGCGCGGCAAGCGGGTAGACGTCGGCACCCTGGATAAATGCTATCAGGACGGAGTGAATCTGCCGGGGTCGCTGTTCGGTGCCGACATCACGGGCGATACGGCGGAGGAGACCGGGCTCGGTTTCGAGATCGGCGACGCGGACCAGATCTGCTATCCGGTGCCCGGTACCCTGGAGTTCGTGCCCTGGCATTCGCGTCCCATGGGCCAGCTCATGCTGAGCATGTACACCATGGACGGCAGCCCCTACTTTGCCGATCCACGGCATGTGCTCGCCCGCGTGCTGGAGCGCTTCAAGCGTGAACTGGGCCTGACGCCGGTGGTGGCGGTGGAGATGGAGTTCTATCTCATCGACAAGCGTCGGGTCGCCGGCGGTGCGCCGCAGCCGCCGCTTTCGCCGGTGACCGGCGAGCGCGAGCGCAATACGCAGGTGTACGGCATGTCCGAGGTGGACGACTACAGCGAGTTCCTGGCGGACATCGGCGAATACTGCGCCATTCAGGGCATTCCTGCGGAAACCGCGGTGGCGGAGTACGCGCCCGGCCAGTATGAGGTCAACCTGCATCACGAGGCCGACCCGCTGTCGGCCTGCGCCCATGCCATCCTGCTCAAGCGCGTGATCAAGAATGTCGCGCAGAAGCACGGCATGGAGGCGACCTTCATGGCCAAGCCTTACGACGACAACGCCGGCAGCGGCACGCATGTGCACGTCAGCCTGGTCGATGAGTCGGGGCGCAACGTGTTCGCCGACGGGAGCGAGCTGGGCAGCGATGTTCTGCGTCATGCCATCGGCGGTCTGATGGTGACCATGGAGGAGTCCATGGCCCTGTTCGCGCCGAACGCGAACTCCTACCGGCGTTTCCGCCTGCATTCCTTCGTGCCGCTGTGTCCGGCCTGGGCCTTCAACAACCGCACCACGGCGCTGCGCATACCCGCGGGGGCGGACCATGCCAAGCGTGTCGAGCATCGGGTGGCGGGCGCTGACGTGAATCCCTACCTGCTTGCCGCCACCGTGCTGGCGGGCATGCATCACGGCATCGTCAACAAGGTCGATCCGGGCAAGCCGGTGGAAGGCAACGCCTACGAACAGTTCGAACCCTGCCTGCCCAATACCTGGTTGAGCGCGCTGCAGGCGCTGGAAGCCGCAGCGGTGATTCCCGAATACCTGGGACGCGACTTCCTCAAGGTCTATCTCGCCAACAAGTATTTCGAACGCGAGAAATTCAATTATCACGTCTCGCCGCTCGAGCACGAGTGGTATCTGCTCACCGTCTAGCCTGTTCGGAGTCCTTATGACCAAGTCGGCCCATGTCGATTCGTACTACGCTGCGAGCCGTAATCTCACGCTCGACTTTCCCGCTCTGGAAGAGGACATCAATGTGGATGTCTGTGTGGTGGGGGCTGGCATCACCGGCGCCTCCACGGCGCTGCATCTCGCCGAGCGCGGCTACAAGGTGGCTTTGCTCGAGGCGCAACGGGTCGGCTGGGGCGCTTCCGGGCGCAGCGGCGGGCAGAAGATCTTCGGCTACGGCTGCGACATGGGCAAACTGGACCGCCTGGTCGGCAAGGGTGACGCCCGGCAGCTGTGGGATATGTCCGTCGAAGCCCTGTCGTTGGTCGATTCGCTGATCGAAAAGCACGGCATCCAGTGCGATCTCGCGCCGGGGCATCTGCACGTGGGGCTCAAATCGCGCCAGCATCGGGAGCTGGAGCGCTGGCGCGATGAGCTGGTGCGCGACTACGGCTACGAAGGCGTCGAGGTGCTGACCGGCGACGCGCTCAGGGCGATGGTCGACAGCGACCGCTATGTCGCCGGATTGTACGATCCGCGCAGTGGCCACCTGCATCCGCTGAACTACACCCTCGGTTTGATATCCGCGGCCCAAAAGGCCGGGGCGCAGATCTTCGAGGACAGCCGGGTGACGCATATCGAGCGCGGCAATACCGCAACGGTGCATACCGCCCGGGGCGGGCGGGTGCGCGCCAAGCACGTGGTGCTGTGCGCCAACGCCCATCTGGACGGCCTGGAGCCGAAGCTGTGGCGTCGCATCATGCCGGTCGGCACCTATATCATCGCCACCGAGCAGCTTGACGAGGCAACCGCGCGCTCGCTGCTGCCCAACAACGCGGCCGTCGCGGACATCAACTTCGTGCTGGACTACTTCCGGCTATCGGCGGACCACCGCATGCTGTTCGGCGGACGGGTTTCCTATTCCACGGTCGAACCGCTCAGCATCCGGCATTCCATGCGCAAGCGCATGCTCAAGGTCTTCCCGCAGCTCGGCGATGTGAAGGTGGAGTACGCCTGGGGCGGTTATGTCGCCATCACCGAGAACCGGGCGCCGCATTTCGGCAAGCTGGATCAGAACCTGTATTTCGCCCAGGGCTTTTCCGGGCACGGCATCGCGCTGACGGGGTTCGCGGGCAAGTTGATGGCGGAGGCCATCGCCGGCACCGAGGAACGCCTGGACGTGTTCGCCAGGATTCCGCACATGGCGTTCCCTGGCGGCAAGTGGTTCCGCACGCCCGCGCTGGTCCTGTCGATGGCCTGGTTCCGGATGCGCGACCTGCTGCCGTAACCGGCTCAGTAGTACTGCTCGCCGGGACCCTTGTATTCCTGCAGGATGTTGCCGCCGTCGATGACGTGCAGCTGGCCGGTGATGTAGGTCGCTTCGTCGGAGGCCAGGAAGGCGATCAGGTCGGCCACCTCGGCCGGCGTGCCGGCACGCTTCATCGGCGTGTTCTGCGCCCCGACGGCCTCCTCCGCGGTTTGCGAACCGCTGGCGATCCAGCCGGGGGCGACGTTGTTGACGGTGATGCCGTGGGCGGCCACCTCGATGGCCAGGCTGCGGCTCATGCCGACCATCGCGGCCTTGGCGGCACTATAGGCGGCCTCGCCGGGATTGCTGACCAGCGGGCCCGTCACCGACGACACGTTTACGATGCGCCCGTAGCCTCGGGTGATCATGCCGGGCAGCACGCGATGGGTGACGTTGAAGCAGGTGCCGAGGTTGCGGTCGATGCTCTCATCCCAGGTCTCGGGCGTCATGTCGGCGAGCGACAGCAGCGGCTCCTCCTGCCCCACCTGGGTCATGCCGGCGTTGTTGACCAGGATGTCGACGGCTCCGAAATCCCTTTGTACGTTCCCGATCAGTGCGTCGACCTGTTTACGGTCGGTGAGGTCGGCGACGTAGCCGCGCGCGTCGATTCCCTCGGCCTGCAGGGCCGCCACCCGCTCATCAATGCGCGCCGTGGTGGAGGTGATGGCAATGCGGGCGCCCGAGCGCCCCAGGTTGCATGCCGTTGCAAAGCCGATACCGGTTTCGCTGCCGGCGCCGGTGATGAGTGCAACCCGGTTGGAAAAGCGTTCCCTGTCCATTGATGGTGCTTAAAAGTGATCGATGCGTTTGCTGTAGTGAACCCAGGCGCTGCGTTCGGCGCCGGTACCGTCATAAAGCCGTTGGGCCGTTAGATTGTCGCCGGCGGTTTCCCATTCCATCAGGGTGAGCCCACGCGCGCGGGCGATGCCGGCAGCGTGCTCCATCAGTTGCCGGCCGATACCCTGTCCGCGATGGGTTGATGCCACGAACAGATCGTAAAGCGTGGCGATGCGCCGTGCCTCGACGCTGCAGCGGGTGAAGTAAAGGGTGGAGAAACCGACGGGATGTTCATCGACGAGGGCGAGATGCTGGATGCCTTCCTCGGGTGCTTCCAGCAGCGAGGCGAAGAACGCGCGGTTGCGCGCCGGATCGATGTCGGTGGCCCGGTAGAAGCGCTGGTAGTCCTCGATCAGGGCCAGCAGTTGTTCGAGATTGTCCGGCGCGGCCGGGACGATACTCAGGGTGGGGCGGGTGCCCGCCGTTACGGGAGGCTTGCGCTTCATCGTATCGGCGGGCGGCCGCGAGCCGCTATCAGCGACTCAGATCGATCCAGGTGGTTTTGAGCTCGACGTACTTGTCGAAGGCGTGCAGCGACTTGTCGCGGCCGTTGCCGGATTGCTTGAAACCGCCGAACGGCACGGTCAGGTCGCCTTCATCGAAGCAGTTGACCCACAGGGTGCCGGCGCGCAGGCGCTTGGCCATGCGGTGCCCCTTGCTCATGTTGCTGGTCCAGACCGCCGCGGCCAGGCCATAGTCCGTGTCGTTGGCGATGCGTACGGCCTCTTCCTCATCCGTGAAGCTGATGGTGGAGAGCACCGGGCCGAAGATCTCCTCCTGGGCGATCTTCATGTCGTTGGTCACATTGTCGAAGATGGTCGGCTGCAGATAATAGCCGCCGGTTTCCTGCAGGGCACGCTCGCCACCCAGGCGAATGCGCGCACCGGCCTTTCTGCCGTCCTCGATGTAGCCCATCACCCGGTCGAGCTGGATGTCGTCGACGATGGCGCCCATGCGGGTCTGCGGGTCGAGCGGATCGCCGGGCGCCATGCGCTGGCCGGAGGCGATGACCTTTTCGATGAATGCCTCCTTGATCGATTCCTCCACCAGCAGACGCGAACCGGCGGTGCACATCTCGCCCTGGTTGTAGAAGATGGCGAAGGCGGAGGCCTCGGCCGCGGCATCCAGGTCGGGGGTGTCGGCGAACACGATATTCGGCGTCTTGCCGCCACACTCCAGCCAGGTCCGTTTCAGGTTGGACTGGCCGGCATACTGCATGATCTGTTTGCCGACCCAGGTGGAGCCGGTGAAGGCGATGCAATCCACGTCCATGTGCAGGGCGAGGGCCTTGCCGACGGTGTGGCCGAAACCGGGCAGGACATTGAACACGCCCTCCGGCATGCCGGCCTCCATCGCCAGTTCGGCCACGCGGATGGCGGTCAGGGGCGATTTTTCCGAGGGCTTGAGAATGACCGAGTTCCCGGCGGCCAGGGCCGGGCCGATCTTCCAGGCCGCCATCAGGATGGGGAAATTCCAGGGGACGATGGCCGCGACCACGCCGATGGGTTCGCGGGTGATCAGCCCCAGGGCCGCGTCGGGAGTTGGTGCCACCTCGTCGTACAGCTTGTCGACAGCTTCGCCGTAGTGGCGGATGCAGCGGGCCGCACCGGGGATGTCGATGGTGGTGCTGTCCCCGATCGGCTTGCCCATGTCCAGGGTTTCGAGCAGCGCGAGCTCCTCCAGGTGTTCGTCCATGAGCTGGCCGAAACGGATCATCACCTGCTTGCGATCGTGCGGCGCCATGCGTGACCAGGAGCCGGACTCGAAGGCCTTGCGGGCGGCGGCTACGGCGGCATCGGCATCCGCCGCATCGCATTCCGCGATCCTGGCCAGGGTCTGGCCGTTGGCGGGATTGATGCAGTCGAAGGTCTTGTTCGACAGCGAGTCTACATACCGCCCGCCGATGAAGGCCTGGCCGCGGATGTTCAGGGTCGTGGCTTTGGCCTGCCAGTCAGAGAGCGTCAGGTTACTGGTCATGAGAACTCCAAAAGGTGTTGGTTGATCATCACCGGGCGTCCGACCTGTCGCCTGACGTCCGGGATCAGAAACTGGGCGGTGTGTTGGCGCTGATGATCTCCGCCTCGACATCACCCGGGTTGCGGAAGCGGTGCGGAATCCGGCTCTCGAAGTAATAGGAGTCGCCGGGCCCCAGCACGCGCGATTCTCCGCCGACCGTCACTTCGATTTCCCCGCGCACCACCACGCCGGCTTCCTCGCCGTTGTGCTGCAGCATCTCCTCGCCGGTATCGGCACCGGGCGCGTAGACCTCATGCATCATCGACATGGCGCGTTCCTTGCGGTTGGCTGCGACCAGGAAGAAGGCGATCGGTCCGCTGCCCAGATCCGGCAGGTCGTCCTTGGAAAAGAACACCTGTTCCGCCGCGCCGAAATCCTGGGTGAAGAAATCC
The DNA here is from genome assembly GCA_037388465.1 of Gammaproteobacteria bacterium. Lineage (NCBI taxonomy): Bacteria > Pseudomonadati > Pseudomonadota > Gammaproteobacteria > Gammaproteobacteria bacterium. The sequence goes on along the minus strand of JARRKE010000019.1, from coordinate 14,087 downwards.
GCCATGGACAGCGAAAGGCCGTCCAGGATCTTCTTCAGCGAGCCGATGGACGGGCTGACCCGGTCCTGCTCGATCTGCGAAATCATCCCGTTTGTCACTCCCGCCCGCTTGGCGAGTTCGCGCTGCGAGAGACCGTACATCTCACGTAATGCGCGCAGTCGTGCACCGACATCTATGCTCATGTATTTAACCTCATTCCACTTAATATAGTAAACACGTAAGCGGTTGAATTCCAGGAATACCCGGAAATATCGCGGGTGTGTTGTTTATTTTATTTAACATGCTAGAATCGCCAGTATTGAGCTATTGAACCATGGACCCGTGGTGATGAACGACGTGAACCGCTATCAAAACATTATCCAGGATCGTGCCAGCAGGGAGTCCTTCTGGATGCCCTTTACGGCCAATCGCCAGTTCAAGGATGCACCCCGTTTGCTGGTTGCGGCCGAAGGTATGCATTACACCACGGCGGATGGCCGCAAGATCCTCGACGGGCAGGCCGGTCTCTGGTGCGTCAATGCGGGCCACGGCCAACGTAAAATTGTAGAGGCGATTCAGCGCCAGATCGAGGAACTGGATTTCGCCCCCACCTTCAATATGGGGCATCCGCTGCCCTTCGAGCTGGCAAACCGGCTGGTCAAGCACACGCCCGGGGACATGAACTACGTGTTCTTCACCAACTCGGGCTCCGAGTCGGTGGATACCGCGCTCAAGATCGCCATTGCCTACCATCGCGCGCGCGGCGAGGGTGCCCGTCAGCGCCTGATCGGGCGCGAAAAGGGTTACCACGGCGTCAATTTCGGCGGGGTGTCGGTAGGCGGCATCGTCACCAACCGCAAGCAGTTCGGCAGCCTGCTCACCGGCGTCGATCACCTGCCCCATACCCTGAACATCAAGGCCAACGCCTTCACCCGCGGCCTGCCGGACGGCGGCACGGAACTGGCGGACGAGCTCGAGCACATCGTCGGCCTGCACGATGCCTCCACCATCGCCGCGGTCATCGTGGAGCCGGTGGCCGGTTCGGCGGGCGTGATTCTGCCGCCCAAGGGATATCTCAAACGCCTGCGTGAGATCTGCGACAAGTACGGCATTCTGCTGATCTTCGACGAAGTGATCACCGGTTACGGACGCCTGGGCGAGCCCTTCGGCGCGCAGTACTTCGATGTGCTGCCCGACATCATGACCACCGCCAAGGGCCTGACCAACGGCACCATCCCCATGGGCGCGGTGTTCGTGCGCGAGCACGTCTACGAGGCCTTCATGAACGGCCCCGAAAACATGATCGAGCTGTTCCATGGCTACACTTATTCAGGGCATCCGGTCGCTGCCGCAGCGGGCATCGCGACCATGGACGTCTACGAGGAGCACGGCCTGCTGACCCGCGGTGCCGAGCTGGCATCGTACTGGGAAGATGCGGTGCACAGCCTGAAAGATCTGCCCAACGTCATCGACATCCGCAATCTGGGTCTGGTGGCGGGCATAGAACTCGACTCGCGGCCGGGCGAACCCGGTAAGCGGGCGTTTGATGTCCATGTGAGGTGTTTTGAGAAAGGTGCCTTGGTGCGGTTTACGGGCGACATCATCGCGATGTCCCCGCCGCTGATTATCGAGAAGTCGCAGATAGACGAACTGATCGGTGTACTGGCCGAGGCGATCAAGGCGACCAAGTGATACGCAGTTGGCGAACGTTTGTGCGCCCGACTGTTCAAACATTCATATAGATGGAGAGTTTTACGATGTTGATCGGCGTCCCTAAAGAGATAAAGAACCACGAGTACCGTGTTGGCCTGACGCCGGCTGGCGTTCGCGAGATGGTGCAGCACGGCCACAAGGTGATGATCGAGACCCAGGCCGGTGCCGGCATCGGTCTGGAAGACGAGGCCTACCAGGCCGCAGGTGCGGAGATCGTCGCCACGCCCGCCGAGATATTCGAGCGTGCGGAAATGATCATCAAGGTGAAGGAACCGCAGCCGGTTGAATGCAAGATGCTGCGCGAAAACCAGGTGCTGTTCACCTACCTGCACCTGGCCCCGGATCCGGAGCAGACCAAGCTGCTGGTGGCCTCCGGCGCGATCGCCATCGCCTACGAGACGGTGACCGATGACCGCGGTGGGCTGCCGCTGCTGGCCCCGATGAGCGAGGTCGCCGGGCGCATGTCCATTCAGGCCGGTGCCCACGCGCTGGAAAAGGCCCAGGGCGGCCGCGGCGTGCTGCTGGGCGGCGTGCCCGGTGTGGCGCCCGCGAATGTCACCGTCATCGGCGGCGGCGTGGTCGGTATCAATGCGGCGCGCATGGCCATGGGGCTGGGCGCGAACGTCACCATCCTGGACAGGAACCTGAACCGGCTCAAGGAGCTGGACGCCCAGTTCGGTCCGCTGCTGAAGACCGTCTACTCCACCTCCGACGCCATCGAGGAACACGTGTACAACGCGGATCTCGTCATCGGTGCCGTGCTGGTGCCCGGTGCCGCGGCGCCCAAGCTGGTCAGCAACGAGATGCTCAAGCACATGCACAACGGTTCGGTGGTGGTGGACGTCGCCATCGACCAGGGCGGTTGCTTCGAGGCCAGCCGTGCGACCACCCACGAGGATCCGACCTACGTGGTTGAGGGCGTGGTGCACTACTGCGTCGCCAACATGCCGGGCGGCGTGGCGCGCACCTCGACCTTCGCGCTGACCAACGCGACGCTGCCGTATGCGCTGGAACTGGCGGACAAGGGCTACGGACAGGCATTGCTGGACAACCCGCATCTGCGCAACGGCCTGAACGTGCACAAGGGGCAGGTGACCTTCGAGGCCGTGGCCCGAGATCTGGGCTATGACTATCAGCCTGCGCTGGATGCGCTGAAACGACTTTCCCTGGCGAGCTGAAGCTCGGTATTGCCGTGGGGGGCGCAACGCCCCCCGCGGATTTTTTTGTTTCTGTCGCATTCGTCGTCCAGGGCCTACGCTTATACGATAAGGCCTGCCAAATCGGGGTAATCCTAATGAGTCAATCCACCGCCAATACTCAGACATCGGCGCAGCCTGATGCTGCCACCTTGCCGACGCTCGGCCACTACGTGAACGGCCGGCGGGTCGCCGGTACCGGCGAGCGTTACGGCGATGTCTACAACCCGGCCCTGGGCAGCGTCCAGGCGCGTGTCGCCCTGGCCTCCCGCGCCGAGACCGAGGCGGCCATCCAGGCCGCCGCCGAGGCCGCGCCCGCCTGGGCCGCCATGACGCCGCTGCGCCGCGCGCGCATCCTGTTCCGCTTCAAGGAACTGCTCGAACAGAACAAGCAGGACCTGGTGGCGATCATCACGCGCGAACACGGCAAGACCCTGCCGGACGCCATGGGCGAACTGACCCGCGGTATCGAGGTGGTGGAGTTCGCCTGCGGCATTCCGCATCTGCTCAAGGGCGAGATGTCGGAAGACGTCGGGCGCGGCGTGGACAGTTGGTCGCTGCGCCAGCCCGTCGGCGTGTGCGCCGGCATCACGCCGTTCAACTTCCCGGCCATGGTGCCGATGTGGATGTTCCCGGTGGCCATTGCCGCGGGCAACACCTTCGTCCTCAAGCCATCGGAAAAGGACCCGAGTCTGCCGATGCGTATGGCCGAGCTGCTGACCGAGGCAGGGCTGCCGGATGGCGTGTTCAATGTGGTGAACGGCGATAAGGAAGCCGTGGACACGCTGCTGACCGACCCGCGTGTGGGGGCGATCAGCTTCGTGGGCTCAACGCCGATCGCCAAGTACATCTACAACACCGGGACCGAGCACGGAAAGCGCGTGCAGGCCCTGGGCGGCGCCAAGAACCACATGCTCGTCATGCCCGATGCCGACCTGGATCAGACGGTGGATGCCCTGATGGGCGCCGCCTACGGTTCGGCGGGCGAGCGCTGCATGGCGATCTCTGTGGCCGTGGCCGTGGGCGATATCGCCGATCCGCTGGTCGCGAAGCTGACCGAACGGGTCGAGGCGCTGAAGATCGGTCCCGGCGATGCCGGCGAGATCGAAATGGGCCCGCTGGTAACCCGCGAGCATTATCAGAAGGTGCGCGATTACGTCGACCTGGGCGTCGAGGAAGGCGCCACCCTGGTCGTCGACGGCCGTGATCTCAAGGTGCCCGGCCATGAGGACGGTTTCTTCCTGGGCGGCTGCCTGTTCGACCACGTCACCCCCGAGATGCGCATTTACCAGGAAGAGATATTCGGCCCCGTGCTGGTGGTCGTGCGCGTGCCGGATTTCGATACCGGCCTGCAGCTGATCAACGCACACACCTTCGGCAACGGCACCGCCATCTTCACCCGCGACGGCGGTTGGGGGCGGCGTTTCTCGCATGCCGTACAGGCGGGCATGGTGGGTATCAACGTGCCGATCCCCGTGCCCATGGCGTTCCACAGCTTCGGCGGCTGGAAGCAGTCACTGTTCGGCGACATGCACATCCACGGCCCGGAAGGCGTGCGGTTTTACACGCGCCTCAAGACGGTGACCTCGCGCTGGCACGCGCATGCCGAAGGGGCGTCGCACTTCCATATGCCCGTGCACAAGTAACGGTCACGCATTACCTGCAAGCCAATGCCGCGGGTCCGGTGACGGGCCCGCGGCTTTTTTGTGCCTGAAGAACCAGAATGGGTTGATGGCTATACGTCGATGAGGCGGTAATGCGGGGCTGCTGTCGGGGGAAGCATGGTTGGCGGGACGGATGCGTTGGCGCACCCAAAAGAAAACCCCCGTTGCATCCCTCGCGATGAGAGATGCAACGGGGGCGGAGGCACAGGATCAGTGCTCGCGCGCGGCGCGCCAGATCGCTGAGTACTGCTTCAACGCCTCACCTTCCAAGGCAGGCACATAGCTCAGTCGCTTCCACTCCTCGGCGGTCGGGGTGACCAGCGGGGTCTTCAGCACCGGATCCAGGTAGGGTTTGGCGGCGGCGTTCGGACTGGCGTAGACGTTATAGTTCGACAGCTGCGCGCCGACCTTGGCATCCAGGATGTAGTTGATGAACTTGTAGGCCAGCGCCGGATGCGGGGCATGGGCGGGAATGGCCATGTTGTCCACCCAGACCTCCGAGCCTTCCTTCGGGATGAACCACTTCACATGCTTGGTGGCCTTGGGGCTGCCCTCGATCTCGGAAGCGAGGTCGCCGTTGAAGATCATGCCGACGGAGATGATGCCTTTCTCTAGCTGATGCAGGGCCGGCGTACCGTCGACGAAGCCGGTGAAATTGGGTCGTTTCTGCACGGCGACCACCGCTTTGGCGGCCTTTTTCCATGCGTCCACGCCGGTGCAGTCGAAGCCGAGGCCGAGATAGGCGCAGGCGGCGCCCATGGTGTCCGCACCGGTGCTGCCCATGACGGCGAAGGGATAAGAGGCGTTGACCTTCGGGTCGAAGATCAGCGACCAGCTCTTGGGTGGGTTCTTGATCTTGCGGTCATCGTAGGCGAGCAGCGTGGTACCCCACTGGTAGGGAATCGAATACTGCAGGTTGGGATCGTAGGCCGGGTTGTTGAACTGCGGCATCAGATTCTTGAGGTTGGGAATCTGTTTGTGATCCAGCTTCATAAGCAGGCCGGCCTTGGCCATGCGCTGGATCATGTAGTTCGAGGGGACGACCACGTCGTACTGGGAGGTGCCGCCGGCCATCAGCTTGGCCTGCAGTTCGGCGTTGGAAGAATAGTAGGTCTCGACAACTTTTACATCGTACTTTTTCTCGAACGCCTTGATGATGTCCGGATCCATGTACTCGGTCCAGTTGAACAGATAAAGCGTCTGCTGGGCGAAGGCCCATGCCGGCAGGGACGCCAGCACCAGTGTCATTAACAGTCGTTTGAACAGGGACATGTGTTGCTCTCCATTTATATCTGGCTGATGGTTAATTACTCGTTGGTGCAAGATGCCCAACACGACGGGCGCTTAAATAGGTTTGGATCAACGCGACCAGCAGCACGGCACCGATCAGCAGGCTCGCGATGGCGTTGGTTTCCGGTGTGACGCCGTGCTTGGCGATGCTGCCCCAGATGTAGATCGGCAGGGTCACGCTGCCCGGGCCACTGGTGAAAAAGCTGATGACGAAGTCATCCAGCGACAGCGTGAACGCCAGCAGAAACGAGGCGATCAGGGCCGGGCGCAGCACGGGGATCCAGAAGGCGTAGATGCTCTTCAGCGGTGAGGCGTAAAGATCGGCCGCCGCGTTGACGAGATCCCGGTCCAGGCCCACCAGGCGCGCATAGACGATCAGTGCGACATAGGGAATCTGGAAGCTGATGTGGGCGATGCCCATGGTCAGCAGACCCGCGTTCGGCCAGCCGATGAACTGCTTGAGGTAGTTGAAGAACACCATCTGCGAGATGCCGTAGATGACGTCGGGCATCACGATCGGCAGGTAGACGATCAGGGCCAGAACGGCGAATCCCCTGCCGCGATACTTGTGCAGCCCGACGGCCAGGAAGGCACCGAACAGGGTGCCGATGAGGGCGGATGTCAGGCCCAGTTCCAGCGACTTGAACAGGGCGTTGAGCATGCCGCCGCCTTCCAGCACCTTGCCGTACCAGTCGAGCGTAAAGCCGGTCAGGTGCACCGCGGCCATTTCGGGTTCGAACGAAAAGGCCACCACCACGACCAGCGGCATCCACAAAAAGCCCAGCGTGGCGAGCGCGACGGCGTTCGAAATCTTCTTGGCGATACCGGATCTCATAGCAGGTTCGCCTCCCCGGCGTTCAGTTTTCGGGAGAGGCGCCTGAATACCGCCAATCCGATGAAAGTGAAGGCCAGCATGACCAGCGTGAGGGCGGCACCGAACGGCCAGTTGGGCAGCGAGCTGAACTGCGAGGCGATCAGGTTGCCGAGCATCATGGCTTTGTCACCGCCCAGCAGCTGGGGAACGATGTAGGCGCCGAATGCCGGGATGGCCACCAGGATGATGCCGGCCAGCAGGCCCGGGATGGTCTGCGGGAACACGCCGTGCCAGAACACCCGCCAGCTGTTGGCGTACAGATCGCGCGTGGCGTCGACCAGGCGCCAGTCGAGCTTTTCGACCGAGGCATAGATCGGCAACACCATGTAGGGCAGGTAGTTGTAGATCAGGCCCATCGATACGGCGTAATTGCTGGGATACAGGCCGAGATGCTGCGGGATCAGGCCCAGGTGCACGGCCAGATCGGACAGCGGCGTGTCGGGCGCGAGCAGCTGCATCCAGGCATAGGTGCGTACCACCTGGTTGGTCCAGGAGGGGATGATGACCAACAGCAGCAGGAAGGCGCGATAGCGCTCGCGCACGCCGGCGATGAAGAATGCCACCGGATAGGCGAGCAGGATGGTCGCGATGGTCGTATAGCCCGCCTGCAGCAGCGAGCGGCCGATGACCTGCAGATTGCCAGGACTCCACCCCAGAAAGTTGAAACCCGCGACCTGTTTGAAGGCATCCGTGGTCAGCGGCATGACGGGCTGGCCGTAGGCGCCGTTGGTCAGGAAGGCCAACAGGCCCATCAGCACGCTGGGCAGGAACAAAAAGACGGTAATCCACGCCACCCCGGGACCGATGGTGGCGGTGAGCCGTAAAGCCTGTGTGTATGAGGACCCATTCAAGCGGATCATGTGCGCATCTCCGTTACTTGATGGATCGGTCAGTCATCCGCGAGCGGGATGACGTCCTGGGGATGCGCCTGCACGGTGATCGTCTCACCCATCTCCGGCAGATCGCAGCCGTGGCCCTGGTGGGCGACCACCGCCGTCAGGCAGTAATCGCCGATTTCCAGGCTGTAGCGACTGCTGGCGCCGAGATAGATGCGTTCACGCACCACGGTCTGGAAGCTGTTGTAGCCGGGCAGTGATTCGCAGCCGATACGCAGTCGCTCGGGGCGGATCATCACCTTGGATACGTTGGTTGCCGCGGGTTCGATCATCAGGCGTCCGATCGGTGTGTCGAGCGCATTGCCATCCACGCGGTTCACCGGCAGGCAGTTGGCCAGGCCGAGGAACTCGGCGACGTAGGCCGTGCGGGGACGCTCATACAGTTCGGTCACGCCACCGACCTGCTCGACGCGGCCGTTGCGCATGACCGCGATGCGGTCCGATAGGGTCAGCGCTTCGGCCTGGTCGTGCGTGACCAGGACGAAGGTCATGCCCAGGCGCTGCTGGGTGCGCTTGAGCTCCAGTTGCAGCTCGGTGCGCAGTTTGGCGTCGAGCGCGGAAAGCGGTTCGTCGAGCAGCAGGATCTGCGGTTCGTTGACCAGGGCCCGCGACAGCGCGACGCGCTGCTGCTGGCCGCCGGAAAGCTGGTCCGGCCGGCGCGAGGCCAGCGGCTCCAGGTGCATGAATTCGAGGATCTTCGCCACCTTCGCGTGGCGCTCGGCCTTGGAGATGCCGCGCATGCGAAGTCCGAAGGCGATGTTGTCGGTGACGTTCAGGTGGGGAAACAGGGCGTAGGACTGGAAGACGGTGTTGACTTTGCGGACGTGGGCGGACTCGGCGGTAACCTGCTTGTTGTTGATGACTATCTCGCCGGAATCGGGTCGTTCGAGTCCGGCGATGCATCGCAACAGCGTGGTCTTGCCGCAACCCGACGGTCCGAGGAGGGTAAAGAATTCGCCGGGTTCCACCTTCAGGCTTACGCCGTCCAGTGCCAGATGTTCATCGTAATGCTTGGTAACTTGCTGCACTTCCAGGCTTACCCCGTGGGACAGGGGGGCGGTCTGTGCCGTGGATTGAGGGTCGTCCAAGACCGCATGGGGGGATCGTTGGGCTTCAGGCATCAGATCTCATTCCTCAGTCAAATACTGCGAGTCGTATTGTTTTCAGCAGCCGCCGGATTGTTGTTGTGATAGGCGTTGCCAAAGGGGGGTAACAAAATGCGTGCCAAATTAGGGCTGGTCGGGCGGGGAATCTCCTTGGATGGCGGTATCAAGCTTCGTTTTTGGATTAATATAATAAACGCGTATATGCCTAAGCGCCGGATTCAACAGTAAAAAAACGCCTCCGGGGACAAGGCTATTTCTGCATATTTGCAGCAATTTTCGTTGTAAGTCAACTGGGTTGGCCAACGCCGTGGCCGGCCGTAAGCCCGAATCGAGGTGTTTTTAATAATAAACATATGCGCGGATATGGTGCGCCAGGTGCTTCGTGCACCGGATTGGCGCGCCGGGGGCGCTGCGTCGGTGGGGTGCTGGAGCGGCGGGTGGGGACGAACGGCCTGTGTTGCGCCGCGTGGTATCCAGTCGAATGTTTGACTGCGGATGCGTGGCTGAGTTCGTGCGCTGCGTTGCCGCTTGATAAAGGCAGGGTGGGGCTTTCAGGTCTTGCGGACCGGTGAGGAGGGCCTGTCGGCACAGGTACCGGACAGACCCTCGTGGATATGCCTGGCGGGTCAGCTTGCCTGCTGGTAGTGCGATTTCAGTTTTGTCCGGCGTGGCCAGGTTGCGGGGTCGTAGCTGCCCGCGGGTGTGTGGAAGGGGATGGCCAGCCGATTCCAGCCATTGATCACGATGATGGCGAGTGTCAGGTCGACCAGCTCCCTGTCGCTGAATTGCTCTTGCACCGTCTGTTCGATCTGCTCCGTGATCTCGTGTGTCGAAAGCTCGGTCAGGGTCTCGGTCCAGAGCAGGGCGGCTCTTTCCCGGGCTGAGAAGAACGGCGTCTCCCGCCAGGCCGGCAAGGTGTAGAGGCGCTGTTCGGTTTCACCGGCGGCGCGCGCATCTTTGGTGTGCATGTCCAGGCAGAACGCGCAGCCGTTGATTTGCGAGGCGCGTGTCTTGACGAGTTCCAGCAGGCTGTGTTCCAGGCCGCACTGGCGGATATAGGCCTCCAGTCCGTGCATCGGCTGCAGCCCCTCGGGGGCGATTTCCGTGTAATTCAGTTGTGGTCGCATGTCGGGGTCTCCTGTGCTTGGTGTGTGCATCCTGAAGACGCCCGGATCGGACGGTTTGTGACAATGGGCGCTATGTCCCTCTCAGTGGAGGGTGAGTAGCGAAAGCTTGTCCGGATTGCGGACGGTGTAGATCTCGTGGATCGCCTGGCCATCCGTCATCAGCAGGATGACGGATTCCACGTCTCCGTTATCGTTTCGATAGGCGACTAGGCCCGGCTCGTTGTTGATGTCCATGATCTCAAACCGCCGCAGGCCGTCCAGCCGTTTGCTGACCGCGTAATAAAGTCTGGCGATGCGTTCCGGTCCGTAGAGAATCCGGTTGACGGCGGTGGCCTTGCCGCCGCCGTCGCTGATCAGGCGGATATCCTCGGCGAACAGGGTCTTGAGCGCATCGATGTTGCCCGTGTAGGCGACGGAGACGAATTTCGACAGCAGGTCCAGATGCGCTTGGCGATCGACCGAGTAACGGGTCCGCCCGGCTTGCAGGTGTTTTCTGGCGCGATGGACGATCTGCCTGCAGGCCTCCTGCGATTTTTCCAGGATTTGCCCGATGGCCGGGTAGTCGTATTCGAAGACCTCCCGCAACAAAAAGGCGGCGCGCTCTTCGGGGCTGAGGCGTTCGAGCAGGCGCAGGTAGGCCAGCGAGATATCGCCCGCCAGTTCGATGGTTTCTTCCGCAGAGGCGGCCTGTGCGGATATCAGCGGCTCGGGCAGCCATTCACCCGGATAGGTTTCGCGTTCCCGCTTGGCCTTGCGCAGGTGGTCGATGCACAGCCGGGTCACGACCGTGACCAGCCAGGCTTCCGGGGTGTCCAGTGATGAGGTGTCCGCGTGATGCCAGCGCAGATAGGCATCCTGCAGGACGTCTTCGGCATCGCTGCGGGTGCCGAGCATGCGATAGGCGATGCCGAACAGTCGGGGACGATAGTGATTGAAGTCGGTTGCTTCGGAAGGCATTCCTTCCTCCTGTCCGGGTATGCGTGGGGATCCAATCTGGAGACGTCCCGAGTGGCCGGATTGTGACATCCGCCGTGGAAATAAAAAAACGGCCGTTCTGAGGCGGCCTTCAGGCTTTGTTCCCTTGCGTAGCACGCCCTCGTTGTCCCGCCAGTTGCCGGATAACGCCGATTCGTTTCGGCCTGGATTTTCCAGGTTTAAACGATTGCTAAACGCAATATTTAAAAACTTAAACTGTAATTTACCGCTCCTCCCGCCCTAGACTCCGCGCACATTGCCGGGCTGCCATATATTTAAACGATTATTAAAGCAAAAGTTTAAAAACTTAAACTGTTATTTACATATCCGGCTCCATAAACTCTGAGCCAATCTTGCAGGCTTGGGCTGCGTATCAGGAACGCGAAGCCGTCGATCGATTAACACTCAAATCGCAAATTAGGAGGACTCCTCAATGAGTGCGAATTACCAAGCGGGCGTGAAAGAGTACCGCGAGATGTACTGGACGCCGGACTATGTGCCGCTCGATACCGATTTGCTCGCGTGCTTCAAATGCACCGGCCAGCCTGGCGTGCCGCGCGAGGAAGTGGCGGCGGCCGTCGCCGCGGAATCTTCCACCGGTACCTGGTCCACCGTGTGGTCGGAGCTCCTGACCGACCTGGAGTACTACAAGGGCCGCGCCTACCGCATCGAGGACGTGCCGGGTGACCCCGAGTCCTTCTACGCCTTCATCGCCTACCCGATCGACCTGTTCGAGGAAGGCTCCATCGTTAACGTGCTGACCTCGCTGGTCGGTAACGTGTTCGGCTTCAAGGCCCTGCGCCACCTGCGTCTGGAAGACATCCGCTTCCCGATCGCCTACATCAAGACCTGCGGCGGTCCGCCGGCCGGTATCCAGGTCGAGCGCGACCGCCTGAACAAGTACGGCCGCCCGATGCTGGGCTGCACCATCAAGCCAAAGCTGGGCCTGTCCGCGAAGAACTACGGCCGTGCCGTGTACGAGTGTCTGCGCGGCGGTCTGGACCTGACCAAGGACGACGAGAACGTCAACTCCCAGCCGTTCATGCGCTGGCGCGACCGCTTCGAGTTCGTCGGCGAGGCCATCCAGAAGGCCGAGCAGGAAACCGGCGAGCGCAAGGGTCACTACCTGAACGTGACGGCGCCCGATCCGGAGCAGATGTACGAGCGCGCCGAGTTCGCCAAGGAAATCGGCTGCCCGATCGTCATGCACGACTTCCTGACCGGCGGCTTCACCGCCAACACCGGCCTGGCCAAGTGGTGCCGCAAGAACGGCATGCTGCTGCACATCCACCGCGCCATGCACGCGGTTATCGACCGTCACCCGAAGCACGGTATCCACTTCCGCGTTCTGGCCAAGTGCCTGCGCCTGTCCGGCGGTGACCACCTGCACACCGGCACCGTGGTCGGCAAGCTCGAAGGCGACCGTGCCTCCACCCTCGGCTTCGTCGATCAGCTGCGCGAGTCCTTCGTGCCGGAAGATCGCAGCCGCGGCGTGTTTTTCGACCAGGACTGGGGCTCCATGCCCGGCGTGTTCGCGGTCGCTTCCGGTGGTATCCACGTCTGGCACATGCCTGCGCTGGTCACGATCTTCGGCGACGACTCGGTGCTGCAGTTCGGTGGTGGTACCCAGGGGCATCCCTGGGGCAACGCCGCCGGTGCCGCTGCCAACCGCGTGGCGCTCGAGGCCTGCGTCAAGGCACGCAACCAGGGTCGCGAACTCGAGAAAGAGTCGCGCGACATCCTCACCGAGGCCGCCAAGCACAGCCCCGAGCTGGCCATCGCGATGGAGACCTGGAAGGAGATCAAGTTCGAATTCGACACCGTCGACAAGCTCGACGTGGGCTGATCGCCTGTCCGTTCACGACTTCAGACCGACTGAAACGATTACGAGGACAACTCAATGAACAACAGTTCCACGATGGGTGATTACCAGACCGCCCAGACGCTCGAGACCTTCGGCTTTCTGCCCAAGCTGACCCAGGACGAGGTCTACGACCAGATCGCGTACCTGATCGCCAACGGCTGGACCCCGGCTATCGAGCACGAGCACCCGAGCCGCGCGGGCAACCACTACTGGACCATGTGGAAGCTCCCGTTCTTCGGCGAGAAGAATCTGGACAACGTAATGGCGGAGATCGATGCCTGCCATCGCGCCTACCCGGGCCATCACGTGCGCCTGATTGGCTACGACAACTACACCCAGAGCCAGGGCGTGTGCTTCGTGGTCATCGAGGGCCGTGGCTAATCGACGCCACGCAATGAAGTGAGGCGAATCCGGCTGGGGCGGCAACGCAACAGCATGCCGCCCTGGGCCGGAAAACCGGCAGTAAAGACAGCTTTTCAGACGGGTGAAGACATGACACAGCAGACCAGTGCACAGATAAGCGGACGCGCGTTGGCGCTGGCAAGGCGCAAGGCCTTGTCGAGTGCCGGCAAGGCGGCCGACAAGGCCTCCGCGGCCAGCCGCACTCGGGCGGACTCGGCCGCGCGCAGTGCCGCGCCGGCCCAGACGGCTGCGGCCCCGGTGCCCGCAGCGCGCAGCCAGGGGGCTGCCGCCGGCAGTGGCACGTCCAGCCGCGCCGCTGCGCTCGCCCGTCGCAAGGCCATGTCCAGCAAGGGCAAAACCGCTGCCGGCGTTCAGGACCGCGTACGCACTGGTATGCCCGGCAAGCCGGTGCAGGACACGGCTCCGGCAACCCGGTCGTGCCGCATCCATGGCCCGCCGCCGGGCACAGGCTGCGCGCGGCAAGGCGGGCGTCAGCGCGGCTGGCATGACGCCGGCGCAGGCCGCCCGCGCAGGCAATCCGGAACTGTCCGGGCGCGAGCTTGCCCAGGCGCTGCGCGAGCAGCGGAGCCGGCGTGGCGGCGCCGGACAGAAAAAGTCCGCGCCGACCGGGCGGCAGCGGCCGGCTCGCACCAACGCTTCGCAAGCTGCGGCCCAGGACGCGCCCTGGAAGGTGGGCGCCAGCGAAACCGCAGACGGGCAGACCGTGACCGGGACGATGGTCGGCCGCAGCCGAGACGTGACCGGCGACGAGGCGAGCACCTGCCGCACCGTGACCGGCACCGAATACATGGGTGCGGATATCTTCCGCGATTTCTGCCAGGCCGAACCGGCCAAGGGTTTTAACCGGGTCGGCGTGAGTTCGACCGGCCGCGGCAACCGCGTCACCGGCAACGAGGTCGGCCGCAGCGGCAAGGTGACCGGCGACGAGCCCGGCACCTGCAAACAAGTGACCGGGACCGAATACGTCGGCGCCGGTCAGA
>JARRKE010000018.1 GCA_037388465.1 Gammaproteobacteria bacterium | reverse complement strand
CTGGATGTGTTCATCATCGCGGCCGGTTTCATGCTGCGCATACTCGCCGGTACGCTGGGGGTGGGGATTCCGCCCTCGCAATGGTTGCTGCTCACCGGTTTGATGCTGACCCTGTTCCTGGGGTTCGCCAAGCGCCGGGCCGAGCTGATCGAGACCGGTGATAGCGACAAGGCGCAGCGCGAGGTGCTGGCGCATTACAGTCCGCCTCTGCTGGACAAGATGATCGGCATCACCGCGACCGGCACCATCATGAGCTACGGCCTGTATACCGTGAGTCCGGAGACGGTGCAGATCCAGGGTACCGCCAACCTGATCTACACCGTTCCGTTCGTGATGTACGGCATCTTCCGCTACATCTATCTGCTGCATGGGCAGGGTCGGGGTCAGGATACCGCCCGCGACCTGCTGCGCGATCCGCATATTCTCGTCACCGTGCTGCTGTGGCTGGTGACGGTGGTGTGGCTGATTAAGTCGTGAGGTTCGCCGGCCTGAAGGGATGGCCGCTGCGCGCCCTGTGGCTGTCGGTGCTGGCGGGGGCGGGCGGTTATCTGGCCTTTGCGCTGTGGGGCGGTTGGCGGGACACCGTGAACGCGGTGGCGGCCATCGGCCTGCCGGCCCTGCTGGCGGCCCTGGCCCTGTCGCTGGTGAATTACGGCCTGCGCTTCGTGCGCTGGCAGGGATATCTGGCGGCCCTCGACAGTCCCGTACCGGCCGCGCCCAGCCTGGCCATCTATCTGGGCGGCTTCGCGCTCACCACCACCCCGGGCAAGGCGGGCGAGGGGCTGCGCTCCCTGTTCCTCAAGCCATTGGGGGTGAGTTACCCCAAAAGCCTGGCGGCCCTGGTCTCGGAGCGCCTGTCAGATCTCATCGCCATGGTGCTGCTAGCGGCACTCGGGGTGTGGGCCTTTCCGGTCTCCCGGCCGCTGGTGCTGGGCCTGTTGCCGGTGTTGCTGCTGGTTCTGGTGCTGCTGGTCGACCAGCGCGCCCTGCAATGGTTGTATGAGCGCGCCGCCGGCGGTGCGGGGCGGCTGCGGCGCCTGTTCGGCCATCTGCTGGAGATCGTGCTGCACTCGGGGGCCTGTTACCGTCCGCGTCTGCTGTTGGGTGGACTGGTGCTGGGGCTGCTGGCCTGGGGCGCCGAAGGGCTGGCGTTTCATCTCATGCTTGAACGCCTGCACAGCGGAATTTCGCTGCAGGTGGCCGTGTTCATTTACGCCTTCGCCGTCCTGGTGGGGGCGTTGTCGTTTCTGCCCGGCGGGCTGGGCGGGACCGAGCTGACCATGACCGGCCTGCTGGTGCTGCAGGGGCTGGATCCGGCCCAGGCCGTGGCGGTGACGGTGCTGATCCGGCTGGCCACGCTGTGGTTTGCGGTGGCGCTCGGTCTGGTCGCCCTGCTGGTGCTGCCGCGGATTGCGCCGGCGGCGGGCGGTTGAGGTTTCGAGCCCGTAAGACCCCGCCGCGTTACTCGAAACCGTTCGCGGCAACCTGTTAACATGCGCCCCCTTTATCACGAGAGCAGGCCGTGAGTTCCACTACCCCTTCCGCCACCCACTGGTACGGGCAACCCGTGGTCGAGGCGCCGCGCATGGCGCGCGTGCTGGTCGTCGATGACAACGACACGTATGCCGAGCGCATCGCCAATTTCCTCAAGGCGCATGGCACCGAAGAAACGGTGCGCGCCCACAATGCGGCGGAGGGCATCGAGATCCTGGGCGCACAGGGTGACCGCCTGGACGGGGTGGTGACGGATATCTCCATGGAGCGCGAACTGGCCGGTTTGAGCGTGCTCGCCTATGCCCGCGATCACGGGTTCCGGGGCCGCGTGGCGACCGCCTCGACGGCCTTCGACCGGCGCCTGGGTTTTTTCATCAATCGTTTCATCCTCGGCGGTTGGTACAAAAGCGAATTCCTGATTCCCAAAAAACCCATTATCGAGCGCGACGAACACCTGTGGGTGCGCGTCCGCCGGGGCTGAGACCATGAGGATGGACGGCGTGGCGGCAAGGGACCTGCGCATCGCCTATTTCCTGCTGGCCGGGTTCACCCTGCTCACGCTGGTTTTTGCCGGGACGACGCCGCTGACCGCGGACGAACTGTCCTACTGGCAGTGGTCGCGCCACCTCGATTTCGGCTATTTCGACCACCCGCCCATGGTGGCCTACCTGATCGCGCTGGGTACCTGGCTGTTCGGCCCGTCTCCGTTCGGTATCCGCGTGTTCGGGGTGCTGGCCGCGGCGGGCGCCATGTGGGCCTCCCTGCAACTGGCGCTGCGCATCGGCGGCGGGCGTGCCGCGTTCTGGACCCTGCTGGCCTGGCTGGGTGCGCCGATGCTTTCCATGGGGGCGATGATCGTGACGCCCGATTCCCCCCTGTTGCTGTTCTGGGGGCTGAGTCTGCTGTTTCTGCTGCGCGCCTTGGAAAGCGGCCGTCCGGCCGACTGGGTGGTGCTTGGTCTGGTGACGGGCGGCGGTCTGCTGTCCAAGTACCCGATCGCCCTGTTGCCCATGGCGATGCTGCTGGCCCTGCTGCTGCACAAACGCGGGCGGCAGGCCTTGGTGCGCCCCGGGCCGTGGCTGGCCATGGCGATCATGTTTGCCGTGGCCGCGCCCTATTTGTGGTGGCTGACCCACACCCCGCTGTCGCCGCTGACCTTTCAGCTGCAGCACGGCCTGGGTGCCGCCGCCGGGCAGTCGGTTCAGCCCGGTGGGTGGGTGACCTTCGGACGCTTCTGGGGCGGGCAACTGGCCACCGTGACCCCGATCCTGTTCGGTTTTTTCCTCTGGGCACTGCTGGCGGCGTTGCGCGACTATCTTGCCATGCTGGGGCAGGGGGACGGGGAGGTCCTGGAGCAGGCCCTGCTCCTGTATCCCATCCTGATCGTGCTGCTGGTGTTCGCGGCCGCGAGCTGGTTCAAGGACAGCGGGCCGAACTGGGTGGCGCCCATGTATCTCAGCGGGTTCGCGCTCACCGGCGCGCTGCTGGCGCGGCTCGCCCATGACGGACGCCGGGTGCTGGTCGGGCTGTTCGTGGCCGGCCTGCTGCTGGGTGGTGGGGTGACCCTGTATTTCCATGTGGAGGCGGCCCATCCCATGGTCGCCTGGCGCAAAAGCCCCTTCAATCGCATCACCCCGCACGCGGCCCTGGGGCGCTGGGCCGGTGAGTTGATCGACACCGCTCCCGCCGGGCGTCGTGCCGCCCTGTTCTCCGACGGGTATCGCACCGCGAGTATTCTGGCCTACACCCTGCCGGGCAGGCCGGATGTGTACGACCCCTTCGAGACGGGATCGGGTACCGGTTTTCTGCTCTGGCAGCCTGCGCTGCAGGCGGGCCGTCCCGCGTGGTATTTCACCCAGAAAGCGGATGATCCGCGGGCCGGCTGGCTGCTGAAGAACGCCCGTCTCGCCGGACGCTTTCAGGAACGGCGACTCGGTGTGCCGGGCGATACGGTTTATGCTTGGCAGGGTGACCTGCGCCGCAGCCTGCCGGCTCCTGCCGACGGTCTGCGGCGCTACGAGGAATTGGTGAAGCCCGAACAGCCATGAGCGCCGGCCCTGATGCGCCCGGAAGCGGATCCGACGATCCGCGCCAATGCTGGAATGCCCGCTATGCGGCACGCGGGGAGGGCCCGTTGCGCGCCGCCGAGGTGCTGGCGGCGAACCTTCATCTGCTGCCGGAACGGGGCCGGGCGCTGGACCTGGCCTGCGGCCTCGGCGCCAATGCCGTGCTGCTGGCGCAGCATGGATTGGAAGTCGATGCCTGGGATGTTTCCGACCAGGCGATCGAACAACTGAACGCCCGTGTCCGTGCCGGGCGGCTGAACGCGCATCCCCTGCGCCGGGACGTGACCCGCGAACCACCCGCAGAGCAACGTTATGACGTGGTGGTCGTGAGCTACTTCCTGGAGCGCGCGCTGATGCCGGCGCTGGGCGCAGCCCTGCGTCCCGGCGGATTGTTGTTTTACGAGACCTGGAGCCGGCTGCAGAGCAGCGGGCGCGGGCCGAAGAATCCCGAGTACCGGCTGGCCGAGGGCGAGTTGCTGGCCCTCACCCTAGATCTGCAGCCCGTGTTCTACCGCGAGGAAGGCCTGCTCGGGGATACGAGCCGCGGCATGCGGGATATCGTGCAGTACATCGGCCGGAGGCCGGTGTGAGGCGGCTGGTCTGCGGGTTGGCGCTGCTGCCGACGGCGCTGCTCGGCGCCTGCGCCGTCACCCCCGATATCGATGTGGCCAAACTGCCACCGATCCGGCAGCCGATCCGTTACCTGCTGACCTTCGACGACGGACCGAGCAACGCCGCGCCGGCCGACAACCCCACGCTCAAGATTCTGGCGACCCTGCGCGACAACGCCGTGCAGCCCGATATCAAGGCCGTGTTTTTCGTGCAGACGCGTGCGCCAAGCCGCGGTGGCAGTGCCTTCGGACGCAAGATCATGCAACTCGAGGTGGCGGACGGTCACGAACTGGGGCTGCACACCGCCGTGCCCGAAGGACAGCTCAACCACGTCTATCTGCTGCGGGTCGGGCGGCTGGACGGCGCGCTCAAGCAGGGCATCGCGGATATCGATACGGATACCGGTGAAATACCCACCCTGGTGCGGCCGCCTTACTGGTACTACAACGCGAACACCGTGAAGGATTACCACACGAACGGCCTGGCGATGCTGCTGGCCGACATCAAGGCGCATGACGGCAAGATTCACGGCTTCATCGCCAGTCCGCGCCGGCGCGAGAATATCGTGGCGGCGCTGGAGCGGTTGCGGCCGCGTCTGGTCGAAGGCGATATGCCCACCGTCGGCGGTGTGATACCCGTGGTGGTCGGCTTTCACGACACCAATACCTACACCGCCGAACATCTGCAGGATTACCTGCAGATTCTGGTTCAGGCCGCGCAGGAATTGCGTATTCCTTTGGCGGACCCGCCCTTTTACTCCCATATGCACGCCCTGCAGCAGGCGGCGCTGATGCGTACCCAGCCCGGGATCACCCGGCTGGCCACGCCGGGTTCGCTGGCGAGTCCTTTGCCTTAAAATAACCGGCTGATGATCGAGAACCTCGAAAAAATGCTGGCGCAGGGCCAGGACAACGCCCTGCTGCGTTACACCCTCGGTGCCGAGTACCTCAAGCAGGGCGATGCCGAACGTGCGACCGTCCATTTGCGCGCCGCGCTGGAGCACGACCCCGACTACTCCGCCGCCTGGAAGCTGCTCGGCAAGGCCTATAGCGAAGCCGGTGAACGCGAGACTGCGATGGAGGCCTACCGCAAGGGCATCGAGATCGCCGGCCGGCGGGGTGACAAGCAGGCCGAGAAGGAAATGCAGGTCTTTCTGCGCCGTCTGGAAAAATCCGCTTCATGAAACTAACCGACGAGACCGCGGGCGACCTGAGCGCCCAGTCCCTGCCGCGTGCGCTGCTGGCACCCCGGTTCTGGCCCGGCTGGCTGCTGATCGGTTTGATCTGGTTCACTCACCTTGTTCTGCCGCGCGGCTGGCGGCGCGGTCTCGGCCGTGCGCTGGGTGGGCTCGCCTACCGCTTCAACAAACGCCCGCGTGAGGTGGCGCTGATCAATCTGGAATTGTGCATGCCCGGGTTGGACGCCGCCGAGCGCGAGGCGCTGGTGCATGAACATTTCCGGCTCATGGCGCAGGGTATCTGGGATTATCCGCTCGCCTGGTTCGGTGGCCGCGCGCGTCTGCGGCGTGAGATCGTCATCGACGGGCACGAGCATCTGCGCGCCCTGCGCGCGGCAGGACGCCCGGTGATTCTGATGGTCGCCCATACGGCGGCGCTGGACATGGGGCCGCCGCGGCTCGGGATGGAGGAATCCATGTACGGGCCGTACAACCCGTTCGGCGATCCGCTGGCGGACTGGCTGGTGGCCCACGGGCGGGGGCGTTTCGGCAATCAGCCCATCTCGCGCCAGGCGGGGCTGCGCGGTCTGCTCAAGGCCCTGCGCGAGGGCGGCATTCTGTACTACCTGGCCGACGAGGATTACGGCCGGGAGCGCTCAGTGTTCGTGCCTCTGTTCGGGGTGCAAAAGGCGACATTGCCGATCATCGGGCGGCTTGCGCAGTCCACCAGGGCGGCGGTGATTCCGACCATGACGGTCTACGACCCCCTGGTTAAGCAATACCGCGTCATTCTCGATCCGCCCATGCCCGATTTTCCCACCGGCGACCCGGAGCAGGACGCGCGGCGCATGAACGAAGTGCTGGAAGACCAGATCCGCCGTTATCCGGCGCATTACATGTGGACGCTCAAGCTGTTCCGCACCCGCCCCGAAGGCGAATCCAAGATCTACTGAGCATCGAAGCGGGCGGCAGGGGCGCATGGTGCGCCCCTGCCGATGTGCTCACAGCGGCTTGAGCGCAAGCTCCTTGCCGGAAGCCTTCACGAATCCATGTTTGGCATAAATGGACTGGGCGGTATCGGTGCGCAGGTAGTCCAGGAAACGCTGGGCGTTCTTCTGGTTGCGGCCCGCGTTGAGGACGCCAATGGCGTAGCCGACCTGGCTGGCCATGTTGTCCGGCGCGGGTATTGCGACGCCTTCCACCCCGCGGTTTTGCGACTTGGCGTACACCACCTCGGTGGCCCATACCACGCCGGCATCGGCCTGCCCCTGCTCGATGCGGTAGGGGGTCTCGCGGTGATGGCGTGAGGTGAACCAGGTCTTGCCGGGAATCGCCCAGCAGCTCTTGCAGCTCTTGTCTGCAGTGACCTGCTGGTGGATGCCTCGGTTCTTCAGCATGGGCATGACGTAGAACTTGGAAATCCCCTCGGTGATGGGGTTGGGCAGCGACAGCACCACGTCGTCACGCGCCAGTTCGTCCACCGTCCTGATGTTCTTCGGGTTGCCCTTGGCGACCATGATCTCCAGCTTGTTGTGGGTGTAGATCATGTATTCCTTCATCTGCTTCTTGCCAGCCAGCGTTTTGAGATGGTTCAGGTTGACGCTGGCGTACAGGTCGGGGTTCATGGCCGTCTTCTGACTGTTGATCATCCCCTGTTTGAGAATCTGGCCCTTGAGTATCTGCCCCGGCGGAATGGTCTCCACGTAGACCGTCTTGATGTCCGGATTGCGCTTCTGGAAGTCCTTGATCAGATCCTCCATGACCATGAACTGATTGCCGGCCAGATACATGACCAGTTCGGCCGTATAGGAATCCCCGATCTTGCCGTAGTCGATCTTGCCGGTGGCGTGAAACGTCCGGTAGTCGTGATGCAGGCCGGCGGCGTCCTTTTTGGCCGGCATGCCGGGCTCGGTCTGGCCCAGCGCGGTTTGAGCCCACAGCAGCGCTGCGGCCACGAACAGAAGTTTGCGTAGCATGGTAATCCTCCCGGTGGTATTGCTTTTTTAGATGCCTGGCGGCATCCCCCATTTTGGGAGATGCCGCTGGGGCCGGGTTTATTCCATGGCGGGGGGACGCCCCTCAGTAGGGGCGTTTGTAGCTTTCCGGCTGGATCTTGAAGCGCTTGTAATTCCAGGCGTACTGCTCGGGGCAGGTGCGGATCAGGGCCTCGACGCTGCGGTTGAGCGCCGCGGCGGATACGGCGGGGTCGGGGTCGTTGACGGCGTCGCTGACCCGCAAGGCGTGAATGCGGAAACGCCCGCCGGGCAGGCGCTCGGCGAAGCCGACGATGACTGCGGCCTGGTGCTGCGCCGCCAGGCGGGGCAGCAGCGTCATGGTATAGGCCGGCTGGCCGAACCAGGGCGCGAACACGCCCTGTCCGCGGCGCGGGGTCTGGTCGGGCAGGATGCCGATCGACTCGTGGCGGTTCAGGGCGCGCTTGAGGGCCTTGATGCCCGTTGGCGTGGTCGGAACCAGCGTGGCGCCCGTGCCCTCGCGGGCCTGCCGGATCAGGGTATCCAGGCCGGCGAGGCGGGGCGGGCGGTAGAGGTTGGTCATCGGCAGGTAGCGGGTGATGTACAGCGTCAGCACCTCCCAGTTGCCCAGATGCGGCGAGGCGAAAATCACCCCGCGTCCGGACTCGACCGCCGCGCGGATCGCCGCCTCGCCCTTGACCTCGACCACCCGCGACAGCACGTCTTCGGCCGGGCGGCTCCATACCCAGGCGGCCTCGGTAAGCGTCTTTCCGACCTCGAGCAGCGAGCGCCGGGCGGTGCGCTTGCGCCAGCGTGCGTCGCGTTTGGGATAGCAGAGGTTGAGATTGATGCGCGCCACCTGGCGGCCGCGGGTGGGCAGCACCCATGCCAGCCAGCCCAGCAGGGCGCCCAGGGCGTGGTTGGTGCCCAGCGGCAGGGCACCAATCAACCGGATCAGCAGTCGTGCGAGCAGACCGGTCATGGAGATTATTTTTCTTCGGGCAGGCCGGCGGCGATCAGCGGCTGCATGGCCGACAGCAGGCTTTTCATCAGGCGGGGATTGCCGGCCTCTTCCTGCTGGAGCAGCTGCTTCATGTGCTCGCGCTGGGTGGGCATGTCGAAACAGGCCGGGCAGTTCTCGTGAATCACCGGCAGGCCGGCGTCCTCGGCGAACGCCGCCGTCTGGCGCTCGCGCACATAGACCAGCGGACGGATCACCCGCAGGTCGCCGGCATCGATGGTGTAGTGGGCTTTCATGGTCTTGAGCTTGCCGCCGTGGAAGGCCGACATCAGGAAGCTTTCGGCGAGATCGTCCAGGTGCTGGGCCAGGGCCAGTACGTTGTAGCCCTGTTGCCGGGCGGTATCGTACATCACGCCGCGTTTCATGCGGGCGCAGAAGGCGCAATAGGAATCGTTGTCCATGTGCTTGCCGGCCAGCTCCAGAATCGGCTCGCTGCGGTAGAAGTACGGCACGCCGAGCGCTTCCATGTAGGGAATCAGCGGGCTGGGATCGAACCCGTCCGACTGCGGGTCGACGGTGACGGCGCCGACCTCGAAGTGGATGGGGGCATGGCGCTGGAAATGCAGCAGCAGGTGCAGGGCCGAGAGCGAGTCCTTGCCGCCCGACAGGCCCAGCAGCACGCGGTCGCCGGCGCGGATCATGCGGTAGTCCGCGATCGCCTTGCCGGCGAGCCGGGTCAGGCTTTTCGGCGGCGGGCAGAAGCTCGCTTGCAGGGGCTCGGGGACACTCATGCGCGCAGCTTAGCGAGGGGGGGTGGGTGTCGGCAACACGGGATATCGGGGGTCCTTATTCACGCTTCAGCAGACGGTCCACGATCCAGTCCAGCCATTTGCGGCTGTGGAATCCCTCGCGAATGCTTTCCTGCGTGTATTCCTCGCGGATCCACTGCTCCAGGCTGATGCCGCGCTCGCGGTAGGCCTTGAGATAGGTCTCGAAAAAATAGTCCATCAGGCCGGTGCGGGCATAGCGGTAGTGCCAGTAGGGCCAGAGTCTCAGCTGCCGGGTCCGGTCCAGAGGCACGCCCTCGATCCAGTGCAGGTAGAGGGTGGCCATGAAGCCCGCCCGGTCGGCGCCGGACATGCAGTGGAACAGGGCTGGATACTCGATGGTTTCCAGCATGCGCTTGACCTCGAGCAGTACCTCCGGGCGATGGGTGTCGCGCGAGAACAGGCGGATCTCGAGGTAGCGCGCGCCTTCCTGCTGGCAGATCTCGCGCTCCAGTTCCAGGGCCGGGGAACGCACCGGGCCGCGCAGATTGACCACCGTGCGCAGACCGTGTTTCCGAATACGGCGGCGCAGTGTCCAGGGCGGCAGCTGTCCGGAACGGAAGGCGCGCGGGGTGATGGCGTGGAAATTAGTGGTCAGCAGAATGCGTACCCAGCCGTGTTCGTGCACCAGGGCGTGCCAGTAGGCCCTGGCGCGGCGCAGCGGACTCATCGGGGCGGGGGCGTCATTCATGGGGTGGTCGGGCAAAAGCGCGCATTATAGCGATGCAGCCGGAGGATGTGCGCCGGGGATGTATCGTGGTGCGGCTGTTAGACTGAACAGACCCGTCCATCACCAGGAGGCACGGCAATGATCGGCAAGAAGAATATCGTGTTCGGATTTTTCTTTTTCGTGTTCACGGCGGCCCTCGGCCCCTACATGATCGTCAAGCTGTTCCCCGCCTACGGACAGGCGCAGGCGGCACAGGGGCAGGCGGTGGGCGCGCTGCAGCTGCTCAAGGGCAGTGGCTACTCCGACCCGCAAACCCTGGCGCAGGTCGATCCCTTCAAGCTCGCCAGGCTCGACACCGATGCCATCCTGGCCATGTCCGCCACGCAGAATGCCAAGGGTGCGATCGACTCGATCAAGGGCGGGGCACACACCCACGGCAATCTGGAATCGCTGCTGAATATCGTGGTCGGCTTCCTGCTTGCCTTCGTCGCGGTGGGGCGCTGGTTCAAGCAGATCATCTCCTGGGCCTTTTTGCTGGGCGCCGTGCTGCACTCGGGCATGCTCTATTTGAGCCTGCTCGGCGTGAGTTGGGCGGGGCTGGTGCTCGGGACGGGTGTCGGGCCGATCCTGATCCTGATCGGGCTGCTGCTCATGGCGCTGGCCACCGCCATCGGGTATCGCGGCGAGAGTGTCAGAGACAGCTTCCTATGAGGGATTTTTATCCGGACATCAAACCCTACCGGCAGTTTCACCTGCCGGTAGGCGATCTGCACAGCCTGTACGTCGAGGAATCGGGCCATGTCGACGGTGTGCCGGTGGTGTTTCTGCACGGCGGCCCCGGTGCCGGCTGCGAGCCCTGGCACCGGCGGTTCTTCGACCCGGCGCGTTACCGCATCGTGCTGTTCGATCAGCGCGGCTGCGGCCGTTCCACACCGCATGCCGAACTGGTCGAGAACACCACCCAGAACCTGGTGGCGGACATGGAGCGCATCCGGGAGGAGCTGGGCATCGAGCGCTGGGTTGTGTTCGGCGGGTCCTGGGGTTCGACGCTCGGGCTGGCCTACGCCGAGGCGCACCCGGAGCGTGTGCTGGGCCTGATCCTGCGCGGCATCTTCCTGTGCCGCGACCAGGACATCCGGTGGTTTTATCAATTCGGTGCCAGCGAGTTGTTTCCGGATCACTGGCAGGACTATCTGGAGCCGATACCGGCCGAGGAACGGGACGACCTGCTGCACGCCTATCACCGCCGCCTGACCGGCGATGACGAGGTGGCGCGCATGTCGGCGGCACGTGCCTGGTCGCTGTGGGAGGGACGGACCGCCACCCTCAAAGGGTCGCAGGCGGTGGAGGATTTCTTCGGCGCTCCTTTCGTGGCGTTGTCGCTGGCGCGGATCGAGTGCCATTACTTCGTTAATCAGTCGTTCCTCGAACCCGGTCAATTGCTGCGCGATGCCCATCTGCTGGCCGACATTCCCGGGGTGATCGTACATGGCCGCTACGACGTCATCTGTCCGTTGACCCAGGCCCAGGCCCTGCATGCGGCGTGGCCGACGGCCGAGTTCAGGGTGATCCAGGAGGCGGGGCACTCGGCTTCGGAGCCGGGGATCCGCAGCGCCCTGATCGAGGCGACGGACGCCTTCGCCACACGCTTTGCATGATTGCACTGATCCAGCGCGTCACCGAGGCGGGGGTGACGGTGAACGGAGAAATGGTGGGATCGATCGGTGCGGGTGTGCTGGCCCTGATCGGTGTGCAGCAGGGGGATGGCGAGGCGCAGGCCGACCGCCTGCTCGAACGGGTGCTGGGCTATCGCATCTTCGAGGACGAGACGGGACGCATGAACCATTCGCTGACCGATGTCGGCGGCGGCCTGTTGCTGGTCCCTCAATTCACTCTCGCCGCGGATACCCGCAAGGGCATGCGCGCGAGCTTCACGCCCGCCGCGCCGCCGGCGCAGGGGCAGGCGTTGTTCGAGTATCTGCTGGCACAGGCACATCGGCGGCACGGTACGGTCCAGACCGGCCGGTTCGGTGCCCATATGCAGGTGAAGTTAGTCAACGACGGTCCCGTCACCTTCTGGCTCGAAGTTCCTCCTCCACGCGCTTGAGCGCACTTCCCGGGTGCGCGCCGCCCGTTGCTGGTGCGGCCTGCGCACCCAACTGAGTCACTAAGTTGTTGAGTCACATGACCGTCATTTTCTGGCGCGGCTTTTGCATTTTGCGTGGGCGAGGCCCATCGAGCCCGGGCCGTTTAAATGAAAACCAATGACTGCATATAACGAAAATAGACTTGCCAGGAAGCTTATTTCACCTTTCCTTTTGTTGTTATTCCTCCCCGCCTCGGCGTTTGCCGCCACCGATGAGATCAAGGCCATTCACGTGGACATGGACACGGTCTGGCTGATCACGGCGGGTGCGCTGGTGTTCTTCATGCAGGCCGGCTTCGCCTTGCTGGAGAGCGGCATGGCGCGTGCCAAGAACGCCGTCAACGTCATCATGAAGAACTACGTCGACGTCTGCGTGGGAAGTATCGCGTTCTGGATGGTCGGCTATGGCCTGATGTTCGGCGCCAACCCCAGCGGTTGGTTCGGGGAATCGCATTTTTTCCTCGGTAACGCGCCGCACCTGGATTACAGCCTGCTGTTCTTCCAGACCATGTTCGCCGCCACCTGCGTGACCATCGCTAGCGGCGCCATGGCCGAACGCACCGAATACGGCTCTTATCTGATCGGTGCGTTCATTATCTGTCTGCTCATCTATCCCGTGTACGGCTCGTGGGCCTGGGGCAGCCTGTATTCCGGCGAAGGCTGGTTGAAAAAGCTCGGCTTCATCGATTTCGCCGGTTCGACGGTGGTGCATTCCATCGGCGGCTGGATTGCGCTGGCCGGGGTGATCGTGCTCGGTCCGCGCCTGGGCCGGTTCGGTACGGACGGCGAACCGCGCTCCATCCCTGGGCATAACCTGACCTCGGTTGCGCTGGGCGGGTTCATCCTGTGGCTGGGCTGGTTCGGGTTCAATGGCGGCAGTACCGCCGCCGCCGTGCCCGAGATCGGTCTGATCAACCTCAATACCCATCTGGCCGCCGCCGGGGGTGCGGTGGGTGCGATTGTCGCCATGATTATCGCGCGCACGCCCGTGCTCATGACGGATACGGTGAATGGCAGCGTGGCCGGGCTGGTGGCGATCACCAGCGGCTGCGCCACCATGGAGCCGATGTATGCGCTGATCACGGGCGTGGTCGGCGGCATGATCGCCGTCGGGGGCGGGCGCTTGCTGGTCGCCTTCCGGCTGGACGATGTGGTCGGTGCCGTTTCGGTGCACGGTTTTGCCGGCGCATGGGGCACCCTGGCCGCGGGGATGTTCTTCCATGGCGACCTGTTCAGCCCGGAACGCATGGCCGTGCAGGTGATCGGCATCGTGGCGGCCTTCCTGTGGGCCTTCCCCATCGCGCTGGTGATGTATCTGGTCATCGATAAGATCTTCGGCCTGCGTGCGTCCACGGTGGACGAACAGCGCGGACTGGACTACAGCGAGCACTACGAAATCGGCTATCCGGAATTCCAGCGTGAAGCGCTGCATGCCGGTAAGGAGTGACCATGGCCGGCAAGATATCGACTGCACCCGAGATGGTGCTGCGGCGGCGTGCCATTTTCACCGGCTTGGGGCCGTTTTTTGACGCCGAGGAAAGGGTCCGCGCGCTGTGCATCTGGCAGGACAACTTTTCCAGCGGGCCGGTTTACGCCCTGCATGACTTCATTTCGCTGATCTGCGACAGTCCGCAGCGGCTGCGTTTGCGCGGGGAGATTCATCGCAGCCTGCTGAAGGCGCTGAATTCCCAGCCGGGAGAGCTGGATCCCGATCCCAAGGGACGCATGGAGTCGTACTGCCAGAAGCGCAAGCTCACCAGCATGGCGACGCCCAGCGGTCAGCGGCCGCAGGATGTGATGTTCGAGTCCCTGCTGGGCGGGTTCTTCAAGTATCTGGAGCGGCTGGAGAACGACGCGGCGGTGAAGACGCGCGTCTACCTCATGGAGCATGTGCCGCGCATGGATCTGGGGCCGGTGGGCGATTCATTGAGTGAGTGGCTGGCCTTCAAACAGGACCACATCGGCCGCGGGCTGTCGGAGTCACAGATGCGCAAGCTGTTGCACATGGCTTATGTCAGCGCCTGCGAGTTGTGCGGTCCGGTGCAGACGGACCGTGCGCTGGCGACTGCGAAGCGGGATGCGGAAACCATGCCTGAGGCAGGCGAGTTCGCGCCGGGCAACCTGTTGTAGCGGGGCTCAGCCTTCCTTGGCCGCGCCCGAGTTGTTGGCGTGGCGCGGCAGGTTGCCCGCCAGACGGCGCAAGCCTTCCTTGTCGAGGATGCGAACCAGTTTGCGTTCCGCCTCGATGAGGCCCTGCTCCTGAAAACGGGAGAACAGGCGGCTGATGGTTTCCATCGCCAGGCCCAGGTAGTTGGCGATGTCGTTGCGCGACATGCTCAGGTTGAATTCGCGGTCGGAGTAGCCGCGCTGGGCGAACCGGTTGGCGATGCTGATCAGGAACGCCGCCAGGCGTTCCTCCGAGGTTTTCTTGCCCAGCAGGGTCATGATGCTTTCGTCGGACTTGAGCACCGAACTCATCATGCGCAGCAGCTGGTGCTGTAATTCAGGGATGTCGTGCGCCAGTTGTTCCAGGCGTTCGAAGGGCAGTTCGCAGACGCTGGTGGTTTCCAGCGCCTTGGCGGCGGCGGGATGATGGCCGTCGCCGATGGCGTCCAGGCCGAGCAGTTCGCCGGGCAGGTGGAAGCCGACGATCTGTTCCTCGCCGTC
Organism: Gammaproteobacteria bacterium; assembly: GCA_037388465.1. Classification (NCBI taxonomy): domain Bacteria; kingdom Pseudomonadati; phylum Pseudomonadota; class Gammaproteobacteria; species Gammaproteobacteria bacterium. The sequence continues at coordinate 19,420 of JARRKE010000018.1, read as the reverse complement.
GGGCGTGATGGTGTAGGACTTGATCGAGCCGGAGCGCACGGCGTAGATGGCCTCGAGGTCGTCGCCGACGTGGTACAGGTGCTCCCCGCGCTGCAGCGGACGGCGTTTCTGGATGATGTTGTCCAGGCGCTCCATTTCCCCGTCGCTCAGTCCGCCCGGCAGGCAGAGCATCTGGAGACTGCATTGCTGGCAGGTGCGTTGCAGATCGTGCAGGCGGAAGATTTTTCCGTTTTCGGGTGCGCTCATGGCGTCCAAGTGCTTGATTGCGAGGAGATCATTGCGAATGATGCCCGATTCCTGTCCCCTGTTCCAGCTTGCAGCGACGGACGCTGCAGTCGCGATCCGCGTTTTGCGAGGTGCATCACGATAATCGACCAAGCAAAGGGCTTGGTTTATGATGAGGCCTGATTCATCCCTTCGAACCATTCGAACAGCATGTCTTCGCGCAGCGCGGAAATCTCCAGGGACACCCTGGAGACCCAAATAGCCATCTCAATCAACCTGGACGGCGAGGGTCGAGGCAGTTTCGACACCGGTCTGCCCTTTCTCGACCACATGCTGGATCAGGTGGCGCGTCACGGGCTGATCGACCTCAACGTGCGGGCCACGGGCGATCTGCACATCGATGCGCATCACACCGTCGAGGACATTGGCATCACCCTCGGCCAGGCCTTTGCGCAGGCGCTGGGCGACAAGAAAGGTATCCGGCGCTACGGGCATGCCTATGTGCCGCTGGACGAGGCACTGTCGCGCGTGGTGATCGATTTTTCCGGCCGCCCCGGTCTCGAGTATCACGCCGATTATCCGCGCGCGCGCATCGGTGAGTTTGACGTCGATCTGCTGCACGAGTTTTTCCAGGGCTTCGTGAATCATGCCCAGGTCACGCTGCACATCGATTGCCTGCGCGGCCGCAATGCGCATCACATCGCGGAGACCATCTTCAAGGCCTTCGGGCGCGCCCTGCGCATGGCGCTGGAGCTTGACCCGCGGGTCACGGGCGTTCCCTCCACCAAAGGCAGTCTCTGATCCGCTAACGTCGGCGCAAGCCATGCAAACCATTGCAGTCATCGATTACGGCATGGGTAACCTGCGTTCGGTCGCCAAGGCGGTCGAGGCGGTTGCAGGGCGCGACGCGCGGGTGCTGGTTACATCCGATCCCGCCGCCGTGCGCGCGGCCGACCGGGTGGTGTTCCCCGGCCAGGGTGCGGCGCGCGACTGTATGCGCGAACTCCATGCGCGGGAGCTGGAGCCGGTGATCCGCGAGGTCGCGCGTGACAAGCCGTTTCTCGGCATCTGCATGGGTATGCAGGTGCTGATGGAGCACAGCGAGGAAAACGATGGCACCGCCTGCCTGGGCATTTATCCGGGTACGGTGCGGTTTTTCGGCCACGGCCTGAAGGACGCCGCCGGCGAGCGCCTCAAGATTCCGCACATGGGGTGGAACGAGGTGCACCAGCTGCACGCGCACGCGCTGTGGAACGGCATCCCGCAGGACAGCCGTTTTTATTTCGTGCACAGTTACTACGTCGCGCCTGTGGACACCACGCTGGCGGCCGCGACGACTGACTACGGCCGCAACTTTACCTCCGCGCTGGCGCGTGACAACCTTTTCGCCATTCAGGCGCATCCCGAGAAAAGTGCGCAGGCCGGGCTGAAGCTATTGGAAAATTTCGTCGCATGGGACGGTTCGCCGGGCTGAATCCGTTCCCATCATCTGTATCCAGGCACTATGTAATGGGGCTTTGAGTCATGTTGTTGATACCCGCCATCGATCTGAAGGAAGGCAAATGTGTCCGTTTGCGCCAGGGACGAATGGACGATTCGACGGTGTTCTCCGACGACCCGGTTGCGGTCGCTAAACGTTGGGTCGAGGCGGGTGCCGAGCGCCTGCATCTCGTCGACCTGGACGGGGCCTTCGCGGGCCGGCCCAAGAACATGGCCGTGATCGAACGTATCGTGACCGCGTTTCCGGAAATACCGATCCAGGCCGGCGGCGGCATACGCGATGCCGACACCGTTCAGAGCTACCTGGATGCGGGGGTCCAGTACACCATTATCGGCACACGGGCCGTGAGCGAGCCGCATTTCGTCAACGACCTGTGCCTGGAATTTCCGGGACACATCATCGTCGGCCTGGATGCCAAGGACGGCAAGGTGGCGATCGACGGCTGGTCGAAGCTGTCGCAGCACGACGTGATCGACATGGCCCGGCACTTCGAGACCGACGGTGTGTCGGCCATCATCTATACCGACATCAGCCGCGACGGGATGATGCAGGGGCTGAACGTCGAGGCCACCGTGCGCCTCGCCCAGGCAGTGCATATTCCGGTAATCGCCTCCGGCGGCGTCACCAGCCTGGACGACATCCGTGCCCTGCTGGCGGTGGAGGATGAAGGAATCGACGGCGTGATTCTCGGCCGTGCCCTGTACGAGGGCGGCATCGATCTGGCTGAAGCCAGGGCCCTGGTGGAAAGCGGCGCCTGAAGCATGCTTGCCAAACGCATCATCCCCTGCCTGGACGTGGATGGCGGCCGGGTCGTCAAGGGCGTCAACTTCGTCGGCCTGCGCGATGCGGGCGACCCGGTGGAGATCGCCCGCCGCTACGACGCCGAGGGGGCGGACGAGCTGACGTTCCTCGACATCACGGCCAGTTCCGACGAACGCGAGACCATCGTGCACGTCGTCGAGGCAGTGGCCGAACAGGTTTTCATCCCGCTGACGGTCGGCGGCGGCATCCGCAGCCAGGACGATATCCGCCGCATGCTCAATGCGGGTGCAGACAAGGTGGCGATCAACACCGCCGCCGTGTTCCGGCCGGAGTTCGTGCGCGAGGCGGCCGATCGGGTCGGTTCCCAATGCATCGTAGTGGCGATCGACGCCAAACAGGTGAGCGGGGCGGAACGCGAGCCGCGCTGGGAGGTCTTTACGCACGGCGGCCGCAAGCCCACCGGCCTGGACGTCCTGGAATGGGCGCGGCGCATGGTCGATTACGGCGCCGGTGAGCTGCTGCTCACCAGCATGGACCGGGACGGGACCCGGGAGGGATTCGACCTGGAGCTGACCCGTGCGGTGTCGGATGCGGTCGAGGTTCCCGTGATCGCCTCCGGCGGGGTCGGTAACCTGCACCATCTGGCCGAGGGGGTCAGCCTGGGGCGCGCCGATGCGGTGCTGGCCGCCAGCATTTTCCATTTTGGTGAATATTCGATTACCGAGGCCAAGGAATACATGGCTGCCGAGGGGATCGAGGTGCGCCTGTGATACCATATAAAGTTCGGTAAACCCGGTCGCGCCGACTGTCGGGAACGCCTGACGGCCGGGCGTGGTCGAAGATTCAAGGCAGGCTATGCATGGCTGAAACCGAGATCCTGGCGCGTCTGGCCGCGGTGCTGGAGGCGCGCAAGCAGGCGGAACCCGGCAGTTCCTATGTGGCCGGTCTGTACGCCAAGGGGCTGGACGCCATTCTCAAGAAGATCGGCGAAGAGGCCACCGAGACGGTGATGGCCGCAAAGGACGGCGACCCTGACAAGATTGTCTACGAGGTGGCCGATTTGTGGTTTCATAGCCTGGTACTGCTGAGCCAGCAGGGCCTGGAACCAGGTCAGGTGCTGGCGGAGCTGGAACGGCGTTTCGGCACCTCGGGCATCGAGGAAAAGGCCGGTCGCGGCCAGGCCGGGTAAGGCCGTCAGGCCGCTAGTTAAGCGGTTTATCAATTCGCGGAATGTCCGCGGCGAGTCAGTTGAGAGGAGAGCATCATGGGTGCGGGTGGAATCAGTATCGGATCGCTGGTGTTGATCCTGTTGATCGTCATCGTTTTGTTCGGCACCAAAAAGCTGCGCAATATCGGTTCCGACGTCGGCGGGGCGATCAAGAGCTTCAAAAAGGCGATGAACGACGGCGAGGCGGAGGCCGGCAGCTCGGAAGAGAAGCAGGTCGAACACCGCCAGGGCCAGACCGTGGATGCGGAAGTGGTCCACAAGGAACAGCACAAAAACGACTGAACCCAACAGGTTAGGAGGTTCGAATGATTTTTCTCGATGGCGTGACTTTCGGGGCGGTGGCTTTTCTGGTCCTGCTGGGGATTCTGCTCACGGCCGGCGCCGTGATGATCCTCGGTTTCCTGGGTCTGTTCCTGAGCGGCTCCGACGAGGGTTCGCATTAATTAATCGCAACACGCCTTGCGGACGCCGCGCGCAATCGATACCGCCGGGACGCATCGGTCCAGCCTGATACCGGGCGGCCGATGTGATCCTAAGCGGGTTCCGGGCCCGCCGGTCACAACGCAGCCGCACAATTCCCGCATGCCAGATCGAGCATTATTCGATGTTTGATATCGGTTTTACCGAGCTGTTGCTGATCATGATCGTGGCCTTGATCGTGGTAGGCCCCGAGCGTTTGCCGGGGCTTGCCCGCACCATCGGTCTATGGGTCGGCAAGGCGCGCAGCTACATCAACAGCGTGCGTGACGAGGTGGAGCGTGAGCTCAATGCCGATGAGCTGAAAGGGTTGTTGCGTCGGCAGGAAGACGAGATCAACCAGTTGCGCGATCTGGTGCAGGACACCCAGCGCAAGATCAACGACGAGGTCCAGGAGACCGAGTACCTCGTACGGTCAATGGATGAGGACCGACCGGCCCCGGACAAGTCAACTGACTCGACGTCATCAACGGCAGCCAAGCCGCAGCTGAACGAGGCATCATCCGGCACCGACGCGGCGACCGAGACAGAAGACAAGCGCGCCAGCACGCATGACACAAAGCAGTAAATCCCCCGAAACAGAAAACGACGGTCTGGATGCGGAGCAGGGGCTGCTCGGGCATCTGATCGAGCTGCGCACGCGCCTCATGCGCAGCGTGCTGGTCATGCTGGTCGTGATCCTGGCGCTATACCCCTTCGACGGCCAGATATTCACCTGGCTGTCCGGTCCGCTGATCCGGCACCTGCCGCAGGGCGGGCATCTGATCGCCACCGCCGTGGCGGATACCTTTCTGGTGCCGTTCAAACTGGTGGTGGTGCTTTCCTTCGTCATCTCGCTGCCCTACATCCTGCATCAGGTCTGGAGCTTCGTAGCGCCGGGGCTGTACCGGCACGAACGGCGGCTCGCCGTGCCGCTGCTGGTGTCCAGCGTGCTGCTGTTCTATCTGGGCATGGCCTTCGCCTATTTCGTGGTCTTCCCGCTGGTGTTCGGCTTTTTCACCCGCATCGCTCCGCAGGGTGTCGAGGTGATGACCGACATGGGGCACTACCTGAATTTCGTCCTGAAGATGTTCATGGCCTTCGGGGCGGCCTTCGAGGTGCCGGTGGCCACCGTGCTGCTGGTCATGGCCGGCGTGGTGAGTCCCGACGACCTGGCGCGCAAACGCCCCTACGTTATCGTTGCCGCATTCGTTATAGGCATGCTGCTGACGCCTCCTGATATCGTGTCACAGACCATGCTGGCGCTGCCTATCTGGCTGCTGTTCGAGGTGGGGTTGGTGTTCTCGCGCATGGTCGTGCCGAAGCCGACGGATGAAACCGATGAAGACGCGGATGAAGGCGGCGACGAAGGCGGACCCTCCGACGATCAACCGCCGCCTTCATCCCCGACCGCACCGGCCGGCGGCGCAGCCGCTGCTGCGGACATCCCGGAAGAGGAATTGACCGAGGCGGAGCGTCTGACGCGCCGCTATCAGGAAGGCGCGGCCGACGCCGGGGATGACGAACCCTACCGGCCGTTGACCGATGCCGAGATGGACGCCGAGCTGGATGCCATCGAGGAAGCCGAACAGGCCGAGGAAGAAGCGGCCGAACAAGATGCATCCGATACGGAAGAGAAGCCGGAGGGCAGCCGGTCGGATAAATAGGCCGGGCGTGTCACGGTGCTGTCACCGGGGCAACGCCAGGCGATGTGATAAAATCGCGTTTCCGATTTTTACCCACATCCGAAGGCTGAAAACTCCATGGCTGAAGAACGCACCACCACGGCCCGCAAGGTGGTTCTGATCATCCTCGACGGATTCGGTGTCAATCCCAGCAAGGTGAACAACGCGGTGCACGAGGCGGCCACACCGCGTCTGGACAGTTACTTCGCCAAGTATCCGCATGCGGTGATCGAAGCGTCCGGCCGGGCGGTGGGCCTGCCGGTCGGGCAGATGGGTAATTCCGAGGTGGGCCACCTGACCATCGGTTCCGGGACCATCATTCGCCAGGATCTGGTGCGCATCGACGATGCGATCCAGGACAAGAGTTTCTTCGACAAGCCGGCCTTGATCGAGGCGGTCAACCGCGCCAAGGAGGCGGGACGGCCTTTGCATCTGCTCGGCCTGGTTTCCGACGGCGGGGTGCACAGCCATATTCGCCACCTCAACGCGCTGATCCGCATGTGCCGCAAAAAGGGCGTGCAGCCCGTGGTGCACATGATCACCGATGGCCGCGATACCCCGCCGAAATCGGCGATCAATTATCTCCCCGATCTGGAAAAGCGCCTCAACAAGGCCGAGGGCTACATCGCCACCGTGACCGGGCGCTACTACGCCATGGATCGCGACAATCGCTGGGATCGGACCAAGCTGGCCTTTGACGCCATTATTCATGGCCAGGGCAATACCGACTTCAAGGATGCCGAGAGCGCCATCCGGGCGGCCTACGAAAACGAACAGGCCGACGAGTTCATCAAGCCCTGTGTGCTCAATGCCGACGGTCTGGTAAAGGCCGGCGATCCGCTGGTGTTCTTCAATTTCCGCAACGACCGCCCGCGCCAGCTGGCTGCGGCCCTGGCGTTGGAGGAATTCGACGGTTTCGATCGCGGGGATTATCAACCGATCACCGTGACCTGTCTGACCGAGTACGATCCACGCCTGCTTTCGCCGATCGTGTTCCCGCCGGAGCGCCCCGCCACCACGCTCGCCGAGGTGGTCGCATTGGCGGGCTACAAGCAGTTTCATTGCGCCGAAACCGAGAAGTACGCCCACGTCACGTTCTTCCTCAACGGCGGCCGGGAAGAGCCCTACGCCGGCGAAGACCGCGTCATGGTGAATTCTCCGGATGTGGCGACCTATGACCAAAAGCCCGAGATGAGCGCTGCCGAGGTCGCCGACGAGGTGATCGCCGCCATGCAGTCGGACAAGTACCAGTTCGTGGTGGTGAATTTCGCCAACGGAGATATGGTCGGGCATACGGCGGTGCCGGCCGCCGTCATCCAGGCCGTCGAGACGCTGGATCGCGAGGCGGGTCGGGTGCTGGATGCGGCCGTGAGTGAGGGGTACACCGTCATGTTGACCGCCGATCACGGCAACTGCGACGAATACGTGGACCCGATTACCGGTGAGCCGCACACCCAGCACACCGTTTACCCGGTACCGTTCCTGCTGGTGGACCGCTCCAACTGGCGGCTCGCCACGGGCGCTGGATTAAGCGATCTGACGCCCACCATCCTGCAACTCATCGGCTTGCAGCAGCCCGAGGCCATGAAGGGGCGTTCGATGCTCCTTGAGGAACTGCCGCGTCCCGAGTGAGGTAGCGGGCCCTTTGGGAGTGGGGATCCGGAGATCGTATTACGGATCCTGCTCTGCAGGTTATCGCGTGCCCAGGTGTGCCTCGATCAGGGCGTCCAGGTCGCGCGCCAGGAGTTCCTCTTCTCCCAGGTTGACGACGAGCAGGCGATGCAGATGGCTGGCGCTGTCGATGTCCAGCTCGTCGAAGCTGACGCCCACAAGGTGATCATCGGCTGTTCTGACCACCTGACACGCGATCTGGATGACGTGCCGAGTGTCCAGCGCCAGTTCAAAGCGGCAGATACCGCCCGGCTCGGGAAGCGGGCGCTTGTCATCCAGCATCAGTAGCAGGGCACCCATCAGAGAGATGTCCACGATCTGAACGGCATAGGGGGTTTGGTCGAAGCTCAGAACGGCCTCGGCTGAAAATCTGACCCGATGGGTCTTGCGCTGATCTTGGCCCTGCATCGATGGCTCCTGTTGCCGGAAAGCGTCCTGCAGCGGCGACGCATTTGTTTGTGTTTCGCGTGTAAATATCCAACTTCAAATTTACAACGAAAACACGCATGCGTGGGGGCTAGGCCGGTGATTTCTTTGTCCCGAGGCAGATTGCTTTTGGTCATATTTTGGCGGTAGAGTGCCTGCGGTTCCGCGATTTCCTCGATGGGGTTTTATCAGGAGAAAGGTGGTGGAGGCGCTGACACAACAGGTCCTGCGCACCGACGCCAGCGGCATGCCGCTGGAGTGGGTCGATTATCAGGAGGCCGTAAAGCTTTATTACGCCGGCCAGGTGGCGTACACCGTCGGCCGGGCGATCTATGTCCTGCACGGCGGCTACAACAACCGCACCGGTCTGCGATCCCAGGTCGAGGTGCACTCCATCATCGCCACCGAAGGGACCAACAAGCGACTGCACAAGCACTATATGCCGCCGCTCAACAACCATACGCTTTTTAAACGCGACGACCATATCTGCATGTACTGCGGGCGCAGCTTTCGGATGCAGGACCTCTCGCGCGATCACGTCACGCCGCTCAGCCAGGGTGGTCAGGATAAATGGACCAATGTGGTGACCGCCTGCAAACGTTGCAACAACCACAAGGCCGGACGCACCCCGGAAGAGGCCGGTATGGAATTGTTGGCCATACCCTTCGAACCGACCCATGCCGAATATATCTATCTGCAGGGCAAACGCGTGCTGGCAGATCAGATGGAGTTCCTGCGCGCACATTTCCCGCGCACCAGTCCTTTGCACCGCCGGCTGGCGTGACTGACACGCAACTATCGCCAACCCCGGTCGCACGCGGCGGGGCGTTCTGTCCCGCGCCGAACGGAAACAAATCATGAAATATCTGGGTGAACAGGACTATCAGCACGGCAGTGCGATCTGTACCGGCGTGTTGCTGGTCAACCTGGGTACGCCGGAGTCGCCGACACCGAGGGCGGTGCGGCGTTATCTGCGCGAATTCCTGAGCGATCCGCGCGTGGTGGAGTATCCGCGCGCGCTGTGGTGGCTGGTGCTCAACGGGATCATTCTCAATCTGCGTCCGCGACGCAGTGCGCACGCCTACCGGCAGGTATGGACGCCGGAAGGGTCGCCGCTGCTGGCGATCTCACGTCGCCAGAAAAGCGCCCTGCAGGCGGCGCTGCGGCATCACCTGACGGGGCCGGTCGAGGTGGCGCTCGGCATGCGCTACGGCGAGCCCTCCATCGCCGAGGCGCTGGCCACCCTGAAACAGGCCGGTGCGCAACGCCTCCTGGTGGTGCCGCTTTATCCCCAGTATTCAGCGACCACTACCGGTTCGGTTTTCGATGCGGTGGCCGACGAGTTGAAACGTTGGCGCTGGGTGCCCGAACTGCGCTTCATCCAGGACTATCACGACGATCCCGGCTACATCGCCGCCCTGGCGGCCAGCGTTCGTGCCTATTGGGACGAGCACGGGCGCGGCGAATACCTGCTGATGTCCTTCCACGGGGTGCCGAAACGCTATTTCCAGGCCGGCGACCCCTATCACTGCCTGTGTCTCAAGACGGCGCGCCTGGTCGCCGAGGCATTGGAGCTGGGCGAGAACGACTGGCAGTGCACTTTCCAGTCCCGTTTCGGACGCGAGGAGTGGCTCAGACCCTATACCGACGAGACCTTACGCACGCTGCCTCAACAAGGTAAACGCCGGGTGGACGTGGTCTGTCCGGGGTTTGCGGCGGATTGCCTGGAGACTCTGGAGGAGATCGCCATGCAGAACCGGGACGTGTTTCTGGCGTCCGGTGGCGAGGCCTATCGGTATATCCCTGCGTTGAACGACAGTCCGGAACATATCGAGGCCTTGAGCGGTCTGGTGGAAAGGCACGCCCAGGGATGGCCGGAGGCGGCAGCGGATTGGGATCCGGAGGATGACCAACGGCGCCGCGCCGAGAGTGCCGCGCGGGCCCAGCGGTACGGCGCAAACCGGTAAGGAACGCCGGGGCGGCTCCATCCGCCCGGGCGATAAACGGCAAGTGGTTTTACAGGCTTTCGTGTGCCGGCGGAATCGGGTGGATGTAGGCCCAGCCCTGTGCCTCGCGGATGGTGATCTCGCCCACGCCGGACGGCACGATGGAGATGAAGGGATAGAGATCGTGACGGTCGATGTGCAGCTCACGCAGGGTGTTTGAGCACTGGGCCAGAATCACCCCTTCCTTGCGAAGATGTTCGAGCTTTTCCCTGAACCCGTTGTTCTTCACGTAGACATCGTAGCCCTTGCTGTTCGCCAGCAGTTCCACCTTGATCTTGCCCTTTAGACGTGGATCGTGCAGCAGGTTTTCGATGTTGTTGAGGGTCTTCTTGATAGCCCGGTTACCGCCGCTGTCGAGCTGGAAGATGGCGCCGTACTGCGCCTTGGTGGCCGTGGCGCCGTGAAATCCGCCCGCATGGGCGGTGCCCAGGCCGAGCAGGCCGAACAAACACAGCATGATGCTGGCGGAACGCGGCAGCTTATATCCGAGAATGTTAATCATGTCGCTACTCCTGTGGTGATGTTTTTGTGGTGTAAAAGGTTTGCCGTGTGTAATTGGGAATTCAGCAAACCCACCCTATTATGGATCAATCGTACGATGGTTTTATTCCCCACAAAGGCATTCGGACATGTCTATCGGTCTCATCATTATTGGTGACGAGTTATTGAGCGGGAAACGCCAGGACAAGCATCTGGCGCATATGATCGATCTGTTCAGGCCGCGCGGCCTGGAGCCGGCCTGGGTCAGAATGGTGGGTGACGAGCACGCCAGGCTGGTGCGGACGCTGCGGGAAAGCTTCGCCTGGGGGGATGCGGCGTTTTGTTTCGGCGGCATCGGGGCTACGCCCGACGACCTGACGCGGGCCTGTGCGGCAGAGGCTGCGGGCGTTTCGCTGGTAAGGCATGCCGAGGCGGCGCAAATCATCGAACGCCGTTTCGGGGAAGCGGCGCATCCGAACAGGATACGCATGGCGGATCTGCCGCAAGGTGCCGAACTGATTCCCAACCCCGTCAACGAGGTCCCGGGCTTTTCCCTGGCCGGGCATCATTTCCTGCCGGGATTTCCCAACATGGCCTGGCCGATGGCGGAGTGGGTGCTGGAAAAACACTGCCGGCACCTGTTCCGGGCCGCCCCGGATGTGGAGCGGCGGCTTCAGGTGGCCGGCGTCACCGAAAGCGAACTCATCCCCCTGATGGAGGACCTGCTCGCGCGGCATGCGTCGATCCGGCTTTCCAGCCTGCCGCATACCGGCGATCGCCGTCAGATCGAATTGGGCCTTAAGGGGGGAGTCGGTGAGGTCGAGACCGCCTGGCTCGACCTCACCGAAGCATTACGCCAGCTCGGTATCGATTGGACGGCGATTGACGAGGATCAGTAACGCCCCATTTCGACCACGGTCTGACCAAGCACCTTGTCCGGCTTGCCGTAGGCATTGAGCGTGACGGCCTGGACGGTCACGTAATACTCATGCCCCTTGCCGCCGGAACAGGGCGGCATGTAGGCGCCGGGCTTGTCCCATTTCGGATTGGCATGTGCCTTGATGAGGAAAAAGCCAGGCGGCAGGGTGAAGGTGTGTCCGGGCACCGAGGGCACGATGGTCTGCTTGACCCGGGTCGGCAGGCGGTAGCCGATCTGGCCGTGGCCGCCATGGTTCATGGGGGGATAGTCGCGGTCGCTGAACGCGAGCACCAGCGCCTGGGTGCCCTGCGGAATGTCGCTGACCTTCAGCCGTGGCGTGGAGGCCTCGCCCCCGAAGCGATGGCATTGCTGGCCGGGCGGTATGGTCTTGCCGTCCCAGGCCGGGTCGGCGAGGCTGGCCTGCAGGCCGCTGTCGGCCAGGGCGACGGACAACATCATAATGGCGAATACGGCGCTCATGGCCGCCAGGATACGACTGCGCATAATTCCCCCTTGTGCAGACTGGATTCGGGCAGGCGGCTGTGCCGCCGAGCATCAAGTATAGCCACCCTAACGTGACGATAAGGCATAAAAAAAGCCCGGCGCCGTGTGGGCGCCGGGCTGTGGTGCGGTCGGTTTACGCCTTGTGGTAACCGGTAACGCGCTCCACCTCGTTCTTGGAGCCCAGCACCACCGGCACGCGCTGGTGGATGTCTTCGGGCTGCAGATCGAGGATGCGCTCACGGCCCGTGGTGCTGGCGCCGCCGGCCTGTTCGACGATGAAGCTCATCGGGTTGGCTTCGTACATCAGGCGCAGCTTGCCGCCCAGTCCCTTGGACTTGATCTTCTCGTCGATGGGATACATGAAGATGCCGCCGCGGGTCAGGATGCGGTGTACCTCGGCGACCATGGAGGCTACCCAGCGCATATTGAAGTCTTTGCCGAGCGGACCTTCCTTGCCCTGGACGCATTCGTCGATGTAGCGCTTGACCGGGGCTTCCCAGAAGCGCTGGTTGGACATGTTGATGGCAAATTCCTGAGTGTCCTCGGGGATGGCCATGTTCGGATGGGTCAGGACGAACTCGCCGATGTCCTGGTTGAGGGTGAAGCCGTTCACGCCATGCCCGGTGGTCAGCACCATCATGGTGGAGGGGCCGTACAGCGCGTAGCCGGCACAGACCTGCTGCGTGCCGGGCTGCAGGAAATCCTTGGCGGTGGGTTTGTCTACGCCTTCCGGGCAGCGCAGCACGGAGAAGATGGTGCCGACGGAGACGTTCACGTCCATGTTGGAGGAGCCGTCCAGCGGATCGAACACCAGCAGATACTTGCCGCGGGGGGCGCCGGCCGGAATCTCGTAGATGTCCTCCATCTCCTCGGAGGCCATGGCCGCGACGTGGCCGTTGCGGTCGTTGAGATGGAGCATGATGTCGTTGGACAACACGTCCATCTTCTTCTGGGTCTCGCCCTGAATGTTCTCGCTCTCGGCGCTGCCGAGGACGCCGGCCAGGGCGCCGTGATTGACGCCATCGGAGATGGCCTTGCAGGAAGTGGCGAGGTCGTTCATGAGCAGGGTGAACTCACCGGTCGCGCCGCTGATCTTGCTCTGCTCCTTGATGATGAACTGGGTAAGCGTAGTGCCTGTGTGCATGATGATTGAGCCCTGATCGTCAAAAGAAATCGGTTTTGCCCCGTGCCGGCCGCTGAATGGCATTTTTCGACGGCCCGCTGGCCCGCCCGTTAACCAAACACGCAACTGTTTGATTTGTCTTGGCCGAACCCTCACATGTGCCGGGTTCGTGGTTCCGCCCGGGGCAGAAGGCTGCAAATGATAGCAAAAATGGGCTGGCGGAGCGGCGGGGGCGCGGCGTCCCGGTTTTACGCGGGCCTATGTTATGGTTCAGCGCGTGCCATTCGTTTTGTCTCAAGGAGCCACAGGGAGACTCCCATGCCGGCAAACGCCCTCTATGCACAGGCCGGCGGCGTAACCGCCGTCATCAACGCCACAGCCTGCGGCGTGGTCCAGACCGCCTTGGAGCGACCGGACCAGATCGGCAGCGTCTATGCTGCCCGTGAAGGCATTATCGGGGTGCTCAGGGAGGATCTGATCGACCTCGGCCGGGAGAGCGAGGCCTCGATCGCATCGCTGCGCTATCGGCCCGGCGGGGCCTTCGGCGCCTGCCGCTTCGACCTGGGTGATACCGAAACGCACCGCGATCAGTACGACCGCCTGTTGGAAGTGTTTGCGGCGCACGACATCGGTTATTTTTTCTACAACGGCGGCAATGGCTCCATGCTGACCGCGCTTAAGGTGGCGGGAATGGCGGATGCGCGCGGTTACCCCCTGCGCGTGATCGGTCTGCCGAAGACCATCGACAACGACCTCATCCACACCGACAACAGTCCCGGCTATGGTTCGGCCGCCAAGTTCATCGCCACCTCGGTGCGTGAAGCGGCGCTCGATGTCGCCTCCATGTACGGGACTTCCACGCGGGTGTTCATTCTCGAGACCATGGGACGCAATGCCGGCTGGCTGGCGGCGGCGGCCGGACTGGCCTTCGAGGAAGAGGATTCGCCGCTGATGATCCTGTTCGCCGAACGGCCGTTCGAGCACGATGATTTCCTGAAGCGCCTGCGGGCGACGGTCGACCGGCACGGATACTGCGTGGTGGCTGCGGCCGAAGGGGTACGCGACACAGAGGGAAGATTCATCTCCATCGCTCAGGACAATGCCAACCAGGACTGGATTCAACTGGGCGGGGCGGGTCCGACCATCGCGCAGATGGTGCGCCAGGAGCTCGGCTGCAAGGTGCATTGGGCCGTGGCGGATTATTTGCAGCGTTCCGCCCGCCATATCGCCTCGAAAACCGATGTCGAGCAGGCCTACGCCATGGGCCGGGCGGCGGTGGACATGGCGCTGGCGGGCGAGCATGCCGTCATGCCGGTCATCGAGCGGCTCAGCGATGAGCCTTATCGCTGGCAGGTGGGCAAGGTGTCGCTGGCGGAAGTGGCGGACCTGGAATGGAAGGTGCCTCCGGAGTTCATCCGCGGCGACGGCTATGGCATCACCGCTGCGGCACGGCGTTACCTGAAACCGCTGATCGAGGGGGAGGATCCGCCGCCGTTTCGCAATGGCCTGCCGGACTATCCGCCTTTGTGCCTGCAGCAGGTCGAGCGGAAGCTCGAGCCGTACACGTCCGCGGCCTGAGGGTGCCAGCCCGAACCCGGGAACCGGCCGGAAGGCCGTGATTATTCAGAGACGGAGGCCTGTCCTTCTCCGTTATCGAAGCGTTCCTGCAGCACGGCCTCGAGAGATTCGAGCGGTTTGACGCCGCCGCACACCGCATAGCCCTGCAGATAGTCGACCCCGATGGCCCGATAGGCTTCCGCCAGTTCCGAACTGGATACGTATTCGGCGATGGTTTCCAGCCCCATCGTATGCGCGATCTGGTTGACCGCCTCAATGGTGGCGCGACCGTCGGGGTCGTCGAGCAGGGTGGCCGACAACTGGTTGCCGAGTTTGACCTGCTGGAAATCTATTTCCTTGAGATGGGCGATGGTCGCCGGGGTGCCCGAGTAGTTGTCCAGGGCGAACCGGCAGCCGAGCACCTTCAGGGTCTGGTTGAACCAGCGGATCATGGAGGGGGCGGAAAGCGCCGTTACCTCGGAGATCTCGAAATAGAGCTTGTCGGCCGGCATGTCTGTCTGTTCGATGCTCTCGGCGATCCGTTCCGCGAAACTGACATCGGCCAGAGAGCGGTTCGCGAGATTGATGTAGATCATGAGCGGATACTTGTGGGCGAGTTCCGCCAGCTGCTTGCAGACCTGCCGTACGACCCAGGTGTCGATCTGGGGCATCATGCCGAAGCGGTCCGCCGCGGGAAGGAAACGCTCCGGCGTGATGATCTCGCCATCCGGTTTCAGCAGGCGCAGCAGGATTTCTATTCTCAGCGGTGCCTCGGGATCGGCCTTGGACGGCTGGATGTGCTGGTAATGAAGCTGGAAGTCGCCTTTCTCCAGGGCGTTGTGCAGCAGCCGGATCCATTCCATCTCGCGCCGCCGCTGAATCACCGTGTCGTCCGCGTGGGCGTGAATGGCATAGCGGTTCCGGCCGCGCTCCTTGGCTAGATAACAGGCCGCATCGGCGGAGCTGAGGATTTCCTCCATGCTCTTGGTATCGCGGTCGATGATGGCCATGCCGACGCTGGCGCCCACCTGGAATTCACGCTCATTCCAGGTGAAGGCGTGGGCGCTGATGGACTGGATGAGCTTGGAGACGATGCTCTCTGCCACTTCGCGTGTGCAATAGGTGAGAAGGATGCCGAATTCGTCCCCGCCGAGACGGGCGACGACATCGGCGCGACGCACGACCTTGGTAAGCAGTTCCGCAATCTGGACCAGCAGGGCGTCGCCGGCCCGGTGCCCGCTGGTATCGTTGACGACCTTGAACTGATCCAGGTCGATATAACAAAGCACGTGTACGTCGTCGCCGGATTTGGCGAGGTCGATGTACTCGTTTAACTGGGTTTCGAATTCACGACGATTGAGCAGGCCGGTAAGCGGGTCGTGCGTGGCCTCGTAGCTCAATTTGCGTGACAGCTGTCGCAGCGAAGTGATGTCATGCAGCAGGAAGACGAAGCCTGCCGGCGCCTCTTCTTCATCGCTGATCGGCAGGTACGATACCTGCGCGATCACTTCGTCGCCGTTCAGCTTCGACGTGCGGGTGATGAGGTGCTGCGGCAGTTCGCCCTGCTCGGCGTTGTCGAGCAGTTCCGTGAGGTCGATAACGGTGTCCTCCTCGTCCTCCTCTTCTTCGTGCAGCGTCAATATCTCGGGCAGCGGATGGCCGATGGCCTGCTCGTGCGGGATGGGGCACAGCTGCATGGCGGCATCGTTCATGAACAGCATGCGGCGTTCGGCGTCGCAGCGGAACACGGCATCCGTAATCGCATTCAGGGTGGTCTTGACCTGTTCCTTCTCCGTCCGCAGCGCGGTCTGGGCGCGAACGCGGCTGGTGATGTCGTAGAGCATGAGGTAATCGAAATCGCCTTCCGGCAGCTTGAGGTGGCTGCCGAAGATGTCGACCACGTGCCGCTTGCCGGACGCGTCGCGTTGGATCACGGTGAGGCGGTGCCGGTGAGTGAGTTCGTCCAGATTGACAGACTGCTCGCACAGTCGTTCGAACAGCATGTCCTTGAGCGCGTCTTCGGGATAGCCGTAAAACTCGATGGCGGCCGGGTTGGCTTCCATGATCCGTCCGGTCTCGGGGTCGAGCAGCAGCATGACGATGTGGCTGTTGACGAACACGTCCTTGTAGGAGGCCTCCAGTTCCTTCAGGACGTCCGGGATGGTTTCCCAGTCGGCGACCTCGATCGCGACGGTCAAAATGCAGACCTCACCGTGCAGTTCGAGCGACTCCCGGGTGAACACGAAGTGATGCGTGATGCCCTGGTTGTCGGTAAAGCTGGTGCTGCCCGATTCGTGAGGTTCCGCGAGCGCCGCACTGCCATGGGCCTCGATGCTGGGGCAGAGCGGGAATTCCTCCAGGGCCATGAACTCTTCCCGGGAATAGCCCGACATGGTCAACAACGCTTCGTTGACCTGAATCAGGCGTCCGTCCCGTACGCGCGTCAGGCACATGCCGGCGGGGCTTTTGTCGAAGAATTGCAGCCACTGTTCTTCGGATGGCAGCTGTACGAAGGCGTCCAGGCGTTGGGTGAGCTCTGAGAGGCGTTGATTCACCTGGTGCATGGCGGCACCGCCGTTCGTTCCTGTCTTGCCCGTGATGGGCATGTCGGCGGCAAGGCGGCGGCCGCGCTGAACGCTGCGCCATAACAGACTGGCCAGCAGGATGATCAGCAGCAGGTTGGCGGCGATCATGCCGGCAATGTAGGTGACCGATCGGGCGGGTTGCGATGTGGGCATGCTGAAACCGATGGCCAGGCCGGGACCGTTGCCATCCTGATCGAGAATGGCCAGGCCGATCAGGTGATCGCCGTTTGAGGAGGGCTGTGTCAGCAGGCGACCCCAATCGGTTTGACGTTCGTTGCTGAAGGTCTGCTGGAAGGTGGGCGTGATGAGGGTGAAGTCCATCTCGATGCCGGGCGGCGGCTTGCCGAGACGGGGACGCGCGAAGGCGACGATGGTTCCCTGCCCTGTGGTCTGTGGTGCGCTGGCCATGAGCATGGGTCGGCCGTTGAGCCAGTAGATCTGGCTCGCGGGTTGTGCGGCGGGTTGCGGCTGACCTTCCTGGGCAAGCAGCAGCGTCAGTGATGCCGTGGTGTCTGTGGCCGGCGAGGTGTTTCGGCCCTTGGGGTAGAGCGGTGCTACCGTGCCGTCCGCGGCGACACGGAATACGGCCGCCAGGCCGGCCGCTTTCAGGTATTCGTCCGTGGAACGGGGGTGCTCGGGATTCTTGGCGACGGCCTGAACCAGATCGACCAGACGCGTGCGTTGATCGTTCAGGGTGGAGACGGCGTTGCCCGCAAGCAGTTCCGCCATGCTCTCGTCACGGGAGTTGAGCGGCGAGACAAGCCAGTAATGGATACCGCTGTAGTCCACCCCAACCACGAGCGCAATAAACGCGATATATGCAGTGAGTGAAAGGATGCGCACGATGGCTCCCCGTTCACGTCTGCAGAGCAGCGGAGCAAAAAATATTTACGTTCATGGGTTACGACTACTTCAGTCCTTCCCGATTATTGAGAGTAACCCAAATTAATGGAGCAAACAGTATCTATGTGGGTTTTCTTTATCCGATTTTCGTAAGGTGAGTGACGAGATCGTGACAGATAGTCGACTGACTGCGTTGCATGAGAATGATTGACCAAAATATGGTCAAGATATGGGCGATATTTACGTCGAATGCGTGAGCACTAGTGTCAGGTTTTCGACAGGATGGCCGATATGAAAACCCTGCGCATAATCCACGCCCAGCTCGCGAAGGGTCTGTAGAATCTCGGCGGATTCGACATATTCGGCGATGGTCTGCAGGCCGATGGCATGACCGACTTCGTTGATGGAACGTACCATGGCGAGA
This sequence comes from Gammaproteobacteria bacterium, assembly GCA_037388465.1. Lineage (NCBI taxonomy): Bacteria > Pseudomonadati > Pseudomonadota > Gammaproteobacteria > Gammaproteobacteria bacterium. Next base: position 1,025 of record JARRKE010000018.1, on the reverse strand, counting down.
TCGATCGGGTCGTTCAGCAGGCTGCTGACGAAGCTGCCTTCGATCTTCAGGTAGTCGACGTGCAGGTTCTTGAGGTACTGAAAGGAGGACAGGCCGCTGCCGAAATCGTCCAACGCAAAACGGCACCCCAGCTGCTTCATTTCATGAATAAAACTACGTGCCTGGGCGAGGTTGGCGATGGCCGCGGTTTCGGTGATCTCGAAGCACAGCCTGTCCGCGATCTGCGTATCGCGCATGAGATCGTAGGCAAATGCGAGAAACCCCTCGTCGCCCAGCGAGTGCCCTGAAAGGTTGACGCTCAGGCAGACCGGCGGATTTTCGTTGCCGTGGACCCGCAGCGTGGCGGCCGCCTTGCCCAGCACCCAGCGGTCCAGGCGCGGCATGGCGCCGAAGCGTTCGGCCGCGGGGATGAAGGTTGCCGGGCAGGTGGGCGGGCCCTGGTCGTTATTCAGGCGCAACAACGCTTCGAAAAACCGTTCGCCGCTGCCATGGCCGTTGATGGGGTGAATGGGCTGGAAGTGCAGCGCGAAGCGGTCTTCGTCCAGCGCCTTGTAGATTCGCTCCACCCACAGCATTTCGTTGCGCCGATAGGCGACTTCGCTGTCGTCGATGGTATGAACGTGGGCCCGGTTGCGCCCGCTTTCCTTGGCGATGTAGCAGGCCGTGTCCGCGGCGCTCAGGATCTCCTCCATCGTACCTTCGTTACCGCTGACGGATACGATGCCGATGCTGGCGGTGATCCGGAATTGCTTGTCATCCCAGTGGAACGATGACTCGTTCAAGTGTTTCAGGACCGTATCGGCCAGTTGTATGGCCTGATCCAGGTCGTATCCGCTCAGCAGCAGTCCGAATTCGTCCCCACCGAGCCTGGCCAGCGTGTCGGTCTTGCGCACACAGGCCTGCAGTATGCCCGCTACTTCTTTGAGAAGCTGATCACCGGCGATATGACCGCTGGTGTCGTTGATCAGTTTGAACTGGTCCAGATCCAGATAGCAGAGGGTGTACGGACCTTCGTTCATCTCCGA
>JARRKE010000017.1 GCA_037388465.1 Gammaproteobacteria bacterium | reverse complement strand
CTCGCCACCGGCGCCCCCAAGGGCGTGGCCCTAAAGGGCGCGGGCTATCCGCCCATCGCCGAACCGGACCGGGCGCCGAGCATCGCCCGCGGCAAACAGGTCTATGAGGCCGACTGCGCTCTTTGTCACGGGGCCCACGGACGGGGAACCAAGCTGGACAGCCGGCACTACGCCTTTCCGCCGCTGTGGGGGCCGGATGCCTACAACTGGGGCGCCGGCATGCACGAACTCAACGTTGCGGCCGGCTTCGTCCACGCCAATATGCCACTCGGACAACCCGATACGCTGTCCGTCCAGCAGGCCTGGGACGTGGCCGCCTACATCGACAGCCACGAACGCCCGCAGGACCCCCGCTTCGTGGGTAGCGTGGAGGAAACCCAGATGCGCTACCACCGGCACGACTGCCTGTACGGCCACAAGGAACGCGGCAAGATCCTGGGAGCCCACCCCTATCCCGACCCTCTGGCGCAGCACTGAGGGGAGCCGGGCCTCGCTGGCCTCCCCCAGCCCCCACGCCTATAATGCCGCCCCTCATTAACAGAGGGGATTTGTGATGCGACCCAGTGGCCGCCAACCGGACCGGGCCTCGCTGGCCTCCCCCAGCCCCCACGCCTATAATGCCGCCCCTCATTAACAGAGGGGATTTGTGATGCGACCCAGTGGCCGCCAACCGGACCAGCTTCGCGAGATTCGTTTTACCCGCCATTACACCCGCCATGCCGAAGGCTCGGTACTGGTCGAATTCGGCGAAACCCGCGTGCTGTGCACCGCCACTGTCGAGGAGCGCGTCCCGTTTTTTCTCAAGGGCAAGAACCAGGGCTGGGTGACCGCCGAATACGGCATGCTGCCGCGCTCCACCGGCACACGCATGGCGCGCGAGGCCGCGCGCGGCAGGCAGGGCGGCCGCACCCTGGAAATCCAGCGCCTGATCGGCCGTTCCCTGCGTGCGGGAGTCGATCTGGAAGCGCTGGGTGAGCGCCAGATCACCATCGACTGCGACGTGCTGCAGGCCGACGGTGGCACCCGCACGGCCTCCATCAGCGGCGGCTACGTGGCCCTGTGTGACGCCATCGGCGGGTTGCAGGCGGCGAAGCTGCTGAAGAAGAATCCGCTGCACGGCATGATCGCATCCGTCTCGGTGGGCATCTTCGACGGCGTGCCGGTACTCGACCTCGACTATGCCGAGGACTCCGAGGCCGAAACCGACATGAACGTGGTCATGAACGACGCCGGCCACTTCATCGAGGTGCAGGGTACCGCCGAAGGGCATGCCTTCCGCCGCGAAGAACTCGACGCCATGCTCGACCTCGCCGCGAACGGCATCGAGCACATCATCCAGGCCCAGCGCGAGGCGCTGGCCAGCTGATTCCAATGGCGGCTCAACAGCGCGCCGTGCTGGCCAGCGGCAACGCGGGCAAGCTGCGTGAACTGCGTGCCCTGCTCGAACCGGCCGGCTGGGAAGTCCTGCCCCAATCCGATTTCGGGGTTCCCGAGGCGGAAGAGACCGGCCTGAGCTTTGTCGAAAACGCCATCCTCAAGGCGCGCAACGCCGCCCGTCACACGGGTCTGCCCGCCATTGCCGACGACTCCGGCATCGAGGTCGATGCCCTCAACGGTGCGCCCGGCATTTATTCGGCCCGCTACGCGGGCGCCCAGGGCGATGACGAGGCCAACAATCGCAAGCTGCTGCAGGCACTGGCCGAAGCGCCGGACGAGGCGCGCACAGCCGCCTACCGCTGTGTGATCGTGTTCATGAGGCATGCCGAAGACCCCTCCCCCGTGATCGCCGAAGGGCGCTGGGCGGGCCGCATCCTGCACGCACCGCGCGGCAGCGGCGGCTTCGGTTACGATCCGCTGTTCTTCGTGCCGGAAATGAACTGCAGCGCGGCCGAACTGCCGGCCGAGGAGAAGAACCGCCTGAGTCACCGTGCCCAGGCCCTGCATCAACTGCTGGCGCAGCTGTCCCCGCCTGGCGGCGGTTAGATGTGTTCGCTGGCGAAGCGGATCAACGCCTCGGATTCACGATGCAACCGCCTGGCGCGCTTCGACTTGAACGGCCACAGCCCTTTCCAGGCGAACGAGGCCGCCCCGGACCAGGTCAGGTGATAATGCGTTCCCCCGCGGCTCAGGCGCATACGGTCCAGCTCGACCTGGGTCTGCACCGGCCTGAGCAGGGCCTCGTGCAGCCACGCGACCTCCCGCCCCACCGGGGTCATGATCTTCATCGCGCCGGGGGCAAAACGGCTGCCGTTGATGTGGTGAATGCGGTACAGCAGCTCCACCGTGTTCAGGTCGGGCACATGCACCTGCCGCCAGTTGGCGCCGTTGGCGAACAGGCTGAGATGATCCCCGTTCAGGGTCATGATGCTGCGGTCGTGAATGAAGTCGGTCACGAAAACGAGCATGCGCGCGGTGCGCACCCGGCCTTTGGGCTGGCTTTCGCGCAAATACAGCACGCCGGCCGCCTCGTGTGTCTTGCGGTTGAGGAACAGGCGCAGCGCCATCCACATATTGGGCAGGTAGTCGGTGACCGAATAGTCGCCGTAGCTGGCGAAACCCAGACGCTCCAGCACCGGCGTGAACTGATTGAAATGACCGAGGATGTCGTCGTTTTCGGCGTCCTTGGACAACGGATCGATGGTGGGCAGTGCCGGCATGACGAACTTCATACGCGCATTCGCCGCAGCCCACAGATAGGGTGCGGCAATGATGACGACGCCGACCAGTACGGCCGGCAGTATCCACGTCGCGCTGAAGACAAGTATGGAAAAGAATGAGAGATTGATTACGGGCACTTGAGCCCCCGTTCATGCCAAGTGGCCTAGAATTTACCAGACCTGCACCTTGATTCCATCCTTCATGGCAAGTTTTTCTGCGCCAATCCCCCTGAGCGTGTACGTCCATCTTCCCTGGTGCGTGCGCAAATGCCCTTATTGCGACTTCAATTCGCACGCCGCACCGGACGGCGTGGATGAGCGGCGCTACCTGGATGCCCTGTTCGCCGACCTGGAGGCCGAACTGCCCGGCATCTGGGGGCGGCGCATCGAAAGCGTGTTCATCGGCGGCGGAACGCCCAGCCTGTTCTCGGCCGAAGGCATCGCCGCGCTGCTCGAAGGTCTGCGTGCGCGATTACCGTTGCGTCCCGACGTGGAGATCACCCTGGAGGCCAATCCCGGCACCTTCGAACAGGCCCGTTTCGCCGACTACCGTGCGGCGGGCGTGAACCGCCTGTCCATCGGCGTCCAGAGCCTGGACGATGCGCAGCTCGAACGCCTGGGACGCATACACAGTGCGAGCGAGGCGCTGCGCGCCGTCGACATCGCCCGTGCCGCCGGTTTCGACAATCTCAATCTGGACCTGATGCACGGCCTGCCCGGTCAGGACGCCAAACAGGCCCGCCGTGATCTGGAAGCGGCCATCGCCTGCGAACCGACGCATCTGTCCTACTACCAGCTGACGCTGGAACCGAACACGCAATTCCACAAATACCCGCCGCAGTTGCCCGACGAAGACACGCTGTGGGACATCACCGAACAGGGACGCATCATCCTGGAACAGGCTGGCTATACTCAGTATGAAGTGTCCGCCTACGCACGCGGCCGGCACCAGTGCCGGCACAATCTGAACTACTGGGAGTTCGGCGACTATCTTGGGCTGGGCGCCGGTGCGCACGGGAAGCTCACCGACCCGGCGGGGGGAGAAGTGCTACGCACCCGCAAGCATCGGCAACCCGAGCAGTACATGCGTTCGGCCCGGGAAGGTTCGGCCAGCAGCGATCGCAGTGCGGTACCGGAATACGACCTGCCCTTCGAGTTCATGCTCAATGCGCTGCGCCTGAACGCCGGATTCGATGCCGGCCTGTTCCCGGCGCGCGCCGGCCTGCCGCTGGACAGCGTGCAGCCGATCCTGGACCAGGCCTGCGAACGCGGCCTGCTGACCGCCGAAGGCACACAATACCGCCCCACCGAACTGGGCCGCCGCTTTCACAACGACCTCGTCGCGCTGTTCTTGTCGGGGCATGACTGAGCCGCTGCAATATCTCACCCTGACCTGCCCCTATTGCGGGGTACATCTGACCTGTGAGGTCGACATCAGCGCCGGCAGCCAGCAGACTGTCGAGGACTGCCCTACCTGCTGTGCACCGATCCTGATCGACTACCGTGTGCAGCCCGACGGACGCATCGACCTCATTCAGGTACGCCGCGAGAACGACTGATGTCCAACGAATACATCCCCATCTCCTGCGCCGATTACAGCCGCTACGAACTCGCCATCCTGCGCGGGCAGGCGCTGCGCGTCAGCTGGCGGGGCGCCCGTGGCGTCGCGCACGTCGAAACCCTCATCCCGCTCGATCTGCGTACCCGCACCCATGCGGAGTTCCTGATTGCCCGCAATCAGGAAGGATCGCGCCGCGTCCTGCGCCTGGACCGGATACGTCACGCCGAACCGGTCGGCCTGGTCGACTGAAACGCCGACAAGACAAACGCCCTCAAACTTCGTAAGATTTTGCGCCCTATCACGAGGGCTGAAACGATGAAGGTACTGGTAGTCGGCGGCGGCGGACGCGAACACGCGCTGGCCTGGAAAATCGCCCGTTCACCCCGGGTCACGCAGGTATTCGTCGCGCCGGGCAACCCCGGCACGGCGCATGAACCCAAGATAACCAACGTCGCCATCGGCGCCGAGGACATCCCGGCGCTGTTCGCCTTTGCGGCGGACGAGGGCATCGACCTCACTGTCGTCGGCCCCGAGGCCCCGCTGGTTGCGGGTATCGTGGACACCTTCACCGACGGGGGCCTGCGCATCTTCGGCCCGACCCGGACCGCGGCCCAGCTCGAAGGCTCCAAGACCTTCGCCAAGGACTTTCTGGCCCGGCACAACATCCCCACCGCCGCCTACGGCGCCTTCACCGACCTGGACGAGGCCATGGACTTCATTCATGACCGGGGCGCGCCCATCGTGGTGAAGGCCGACGGCCTGGCCGCTGGCAAGGGGGTGATCCTGGCGCAGACCGTCGAGGAGGCACAGGCGGCGGTCAAGGACATGCTCGCCGGCAACGCCTTCGGCGAAGCGGGACACCGCGTGGTGATCGAGGAATTCCTGCGCGGCGAGGAGGCCAGCTTCATCTGCATGGTGGACGGCGAGCACGTGCTGCCCATGGCCACCTCGCAGGACCACAAGGCGCGTGACGAAGGGGACACCGGCCCCAATACCGGCGGCATGGGCGCCTATTCGCCGGCACCGGTGGTCACCCCCGAGATTCACGACCGGATCCTGCGCGAGGTCATCGAACCCACCGTCAAGGGACTGGCGCTGGAAGGCACGCCTTACACCGGATTTTTATACGCCGGCCTGATGATCGACGCAGAAGGCACGCCCAAGGTGCTGGAGTTCAACTGCCGCTTCGGCGACCCCGAGACCCAGCCCATCATGATGCGCCTGCGCTCCGACCTGATCGACCACGTAGAAGCCGCGCTCGACGGCCGCCTGGACCGGGAAAAGGCGGAATGGGACGCACGCGTCGCACTCGGCGTGGTGCTGGCCGCCGGAGGCTATCCCGACAGCTACCGTAAAGGCGATGAAATCCATGGCCTGCCCCAAACCGAGGCGGAGGATGCCAAGATATTCCACGCTGGCACCCGCGAGGAGAATGGACGTATTCTGACCAACGGCGGACGCGTCCTGTGTGCCGTGGGGCTGGGCGAGGATATCCGTGCCGCACACGCGCGCGCCTACGAGCTGGCTGCCGCCGTTCACTGGGACGGGATGTTCTATCGCAGTGACATCGGATATCGCGCCCTCCAGCGCCAAACGGGTTGAGCGCGGCACGGCATTTGCTTAACTCATGGATATACCCTTAGGGTTTCTACACGAGGTCAGGCCATGAGCAGTCCACAACCGGTTTCCTCCGAACATACTCCGCTCGCCTGCGATGCGCAGACGCTCAAGCACCTGATCCGCGAGCGCCTGATCCACGCCGTGGGCAAGGACCCGCTGGAGGCCACCGCGCGCGACTGGCTGCACGCGGTTTCCATCGTGGCGCGCGACCACATGATCGAACGGCGCATGTACACCAAGCGCCACTACCAGGAAGAAGGCGTCAAACGCGTCTACTACCTGTCCATGGAATTCCTGATCGGACGCATGCTGATCAACGGCCTGCTCAACATGGGCTTCTTCGGTGCGGCCTGCGAGGCACTGGAAGAACTCGGCGTCGACCTGCACACCATCGAGGCCCTGGAGCCGGACGCCGCGCTCGGCAACGGCGGCCTGGGGCGCCTGGCGGCCTGCATACTCGACTCCCTGGCCACGCACTGCTACCCGGCCATCGGCTACGGCATCCGCTACGAGTTCGGCATGTTCCACCAGGAGATCGACAACGGCCAGCAGATCGAGCACCCGGACAACTGGCTGCGTTACGGCAATCCCTGGGAGTACCCCCGCTCCGACCATCTCTACGAGGTGCGTTTTTACGGTCAGGTCACCGAGCATCATCTGCCTCACGACGGCGTGGTGCACGTGTGGGAGGACGGCGAGACCGTCATGGCCATGGCCTACGACTATTCCATACCCGGCTACGGCAACAAGAACGTCAACAACCTGCGTTTGTGGGCGGCCAAGGCCTCGCGCGACTTCGACCTGACCTACTTCAACGTCGGCGACTACGTGGGCGCGGTGGAGGACAAGAACCAGTCCGAAACCATCTCCAAGGTGCTCTACCCCAACGATGCCACCGCCATCGGCCGCGAGCTGCGCCTGAAGCAGGAATACTTCTTCGTCAGCGCCTCGCTGCAGGACATCCTGGACCGGCTGCTGCGCGAAGGGCACGACATCACCGAACTGCCGGATTACGTCGCCATTCAGCTGAACGACACGCATCCGGCGATCGCCGTGGCGGAAATGATGCGCCTGCTGGTGGACGAGTATCAGCTGGAATGGACCAAGGCCTGGGATCTGTGCGTACGGACCTTCGCCTATACCAACCACACCCTGATGCCCGAGGCGCTGGAGGTCTGGCCGGTTGCGCTCATGGAGGCCGTGCTGCCGCGCCACATGCAGATCATCTACCAGATCAACCACGACCTGCTCACCCTGGTGCGTCACCACTATCCCGGCGACATCGACCGGGTGCAGCGCATGTCGCTGATCGATGAAGGGCACGGGCGTCAGGTGCGCATGGCCTACCTGGCCATCTTCGGCAGTCATGCCGTCAACGGGGTGGCGGCACTGCACTCCCGGCTGCTGACCGACAACCTGTTCAAGGATTTCTACGAACTGTTCCCCGAGCGGTTCCTGAACATCACCAACGGCATCACCCCGCGCCTGTGGCTGCACCAGGCCAATCCCGGCCTGCGCAACCTGCTGCGCAACTACATTCAGGGTGACTGGGCCAGCGACCTCGACCTGATCCGCCAGTTCGAGTCGTCAATCGACGACGAAGCCTGCCGGCATGCATTCCGCGAGGTGAAGCTCGCCAACAAGCACGCCCTCGCCGAGGAGATCCGCGCACGCACCGGTATCGAGGTCAATCCCGAGGCGCTGTTCGACGTGCAGATCAAGCGAATCCACGAATACAAGCGCCAGCTGCTCAATCTGCTGCACGTGATCACCCTCTACAACCTGATCCGCGCCGGCGAATATACCGAACGGGTGCCTCGGGTGGTGATCTTTGGCGGCAAGGCGGCACCGGGCTATGAATTTGCCAAGCGCATCATCTATCTGATCAACGACGTGGCGGATGTCATCAACAACGACCCTGCTGTCGGCGACCGGCTCAGACTGGTGTTTTTGCCCAACTACAGCGTCAGCCTGGCCTCCATCATCATCCCGGCCGCCGACCTGTCGGAACAGATTTCCACCGCCGGCACGGAGGCCTCGGGCACCGGCAACATGAAGTTGTCGCTCAATGGGGCGCTGACCATCGGCACCCTGGACGGCGCCAACATCGAGATACGCGAAGAGGTTGGCGAGGACAATTTCTTCCTGTTCGGACTGCGTACCGAGGAAGTGGCCTCACTGCGCAGCCAGGGCTATTCGCCGCGCCATTACTACGAATCGAACGCCCACCTCAAACAGGCGCTGGACATGATCGTCGAGGGCTTTTTCTCCCCCGAGGAGCCCGAACTTCACCGCGGCATCGCCAAGCAGTTGATGGAGGTCGATCCCTATCTGGTGCTGGCCGACTACGCCGATTACGTCGCCGTACAGGCGCAGGTCGACCTTCTCTACCGGGATCAGGAGGCGTGGACGCGCAGGGCCATGCTGAATACCGCGCGCATGGGGAAATTCTCGATCGACAGGACGGTCAAGGAGTATTCGGATCAGATCTGGAATCTGACGCCGACCTGCTTCGTCTGAACGCGAACCGGCCCCTACCCGGGCCGGGCGCAGCGCGGCGCTCCGTCAGGAGCGCTTCATGGCATCGAAGAATTCGCCGTTGGTCTTGGTCTTTTGCAGGCGATCGAGCAGGAACTCCATCGCCGCCAGATCGTCCATGTCGTGCAGGAACTTGCGCAGAATCCACAGCTTCTGCAGTTCTTCCTGATCGGTCAGCAGTTCCTCGCGGCGGGTGCCCGAACGGTTGATGTTGATGGCGGGATAGATGCGTTTTTCGGCAATGCGGCGATCCAGGTGGATCTCCATGTTGCCGGTGCCCTTGAATTCCTCGTAGATCACCTCGTCCATCTTGGAGCCGGTGTCGATGAGCGCGGTGGCGATGATGGTGAGCGAACCGCCTTCCTCGATATTGCGCGCCGCCCCGAAGAAGCGCTTGGGACGATGCAGGGCGTTGGCGTCGACACCGCCGGTGAGCACCTTGCCCGAGGAGGGAATCACCGTGTTGTAGGCGCGCGCCAGACGGGTGATGGAATCGAGCAGGATGACGACGTCGCGTTTGTGCTCGACCAGCCGCTTGGCCTTTTCGATCACCATCTCGGCGACCTGGACGTGGCGCGAGGCCGGCTCGTCGAAGGTGCTGGAAACCACCTCGCCGCGCACCATGCGCTGCATCTCGGTCACCTCTTCCGGGCGTTCGTCGATGAGCAGCACGATGAGGTCGCACTCCGGATAGTTGGAGGCGATGCTCTGGGCGATGTTCTGCAGCATCATCGTCTTACCCGCCTTCGGCGGAGAGACGATCAGTCCGCGCTGCCCTTTACCGAACGGCGCCACGATATCGATAACGCGCGCGGTAATGTCCTCGGTACTGCCGTTGCCGCGCTCCATGCGCAGGCGTTCGTCGGCATGTAGCGGGGTGAGGTTCTCGAACAGGATCTTGTGCTTCGCCACTTCCGGCCGCTCGAAGTTGATCTCGTCGACCTTGAGCATGGCGAAGTAGCGCTCGCTTTCCTTGGGCGGGCGGATCTTGCCGGAGATGGTGTCGCCGGTACGCAGTCCGAAACGGCGGATCTGGCTGGGCGACACATAGATGTCGTCCGGTCCGGCCATGTAAGAACTGTCTGCCGAGCGCAGGAAACCGAATCCGTCCTGGAGAATCTCCAGTACGCCATCCCCGAAGATGTCTTCGCCTTTCTTGGCGAGACCCTTGAGGATGCCGAAGATGATGTCCTGTTTGCGAGAACGGGAAACACCCTCTACACCGATTTCATTGGCGATTTCAGACAGCTCTGAGGCCGTCTTCTTCTTCAATTCCGTGAGATTCATCGATTGGCTTGAGATAAACAGCGCGTAGTTGGAGACAACTCCCGGCATGGAACCGGGGGACCTGGTAGGTGATTTTGTTATCAGGAGATTGCGAGCCGGGGTACGGCGGAGCGGCCTTCGCTGAGCGAGGCGTCAGCATAAATTAGCACGTCACATTCACGCCGTCCAGCCTCGCCGGCGAAGCCGGACGGCGTCCATCAATCAGATGTTCTGATCCAGAAAGGCGGTCAGTTGGGACTTGGACAGGGCGCCTACCTTGGTGGCTTCGACCTGGCCGTTCTTGAACAGCATCAATGTCGGAATGCCGCGAATGCCGTACTTGGGCGGCGTGGCCGGATTTTCATCGATATTGAGCTTGGCGATCTGAATCCGTCCGGCATATTCCTCGGAAATCTCGTCCAGAATCGGGGCAATCATCTTGCAGGGGCCACACCACTCGGCCCAATAGTCGACCAGGACGGGAACGCTGGAATTCAGAACGTCCTGTTCGAAACTGTCGTCGGTGACATAAGCGATTTGCTCACTCACGCTTCAAACCTCCATTAGGTGGATTTCGCGCAGCATAACCTCGCGCCAAAAAAGATGCTCACAAGGATGGATATGGAATACGGGGCGGGAGGGATTTTTGGCTGTTTCGATATTCTGTGCCTATTCATCCCCCCTTTTCAAGCCTGATACACCGCATCCTGGCGGCCGGAAACCGAAACACATCTGAACCGGGCCGGCTCATGCCCTGGCGGCCGTTTTGCTCTTTTGCCTCGTACACGGCTATGCTACGCCGCCATGACAGAAAGACATTTGACAGATACCCGCTTCGATTCCCTGGGGATCCAGGATGCAATCCTCCAGGGCCTGCATGATACAGGCTTCACCCGTTGCACCCCCATCCAGGCCGCCACCCTGCCCGTCGCCCTAGCGGGCCACGATGTGGCGGGGCAGGCCCAGACCGGCACCGGCAAAACGGCCGCATTCCTCATCGCCTGCTTTAACCGCCTGCTGAACAGGGAGGCGCCCCCCGAGCGCCGCGCCAACCAGCCGCGCGCGCTGATCCTGGCGCCGACCCGCGAGCTTGCCATCCAGATCCACAAGGACGCCGAGGCGCTCGGCCGGCACGTGCCGCTCACGCTGGGTCTGGTGTACGGCGGCGTGGACTACGAAAAGCAGCGCCGCCAGCTGGAGGAAGGCATCGACATCCTGATCGGCACGCCGGGGCGCATCATCGATTACTTCAAGCAACGGGTCTTCGACCTGCGCGCCGCCGAGGTGGTGGTGCTGGACGAGGCCGACCGCATGTTCGATCTCGGCTTCATCAAGGACATCCGTTTTCTGATGCGCCGCTGTCCGCCACCCGAACAGCGGCTTTCCATGCTGTTCTCCGCCACGCTCTCCTACCGCGTCATGGAGCTGGCCTATGAGCACATGAACAACCCTGAAACGGTGCGCATCGAGGCCGAGCAGATGACCGCGGAACGGGTCCGCCAGCGCGTGTACTACCCCGCCAACGAGGAGAAGATTCCCCTGTTGCTGGGCCTGCTGGCGGCCGACAAGCCCGAACGCAGCATTGTGTTCACCAATACCAAGCGCAGCGCGGAGTACGTCGCCTCCTACCTGGAAGGCAACGGCTACCACGTCGCGCTGCTGTCCGGCGACGTGCCGCAGAAAAAGCGCCAGCATCTGCTCAAGGCCTTTGCCGCCGGCGAGGCCACGGTGATGGTCGCCACCGACGTTGCGGCCCGCGGCCTGCACATCCCCGATGTCTCGCACGTATTCAATTACGACCTGCCCCAATCGGGCGAGGATTACGTCCACCGCATCGGACGCACCGCCCGTGCGGGTGCGGAAGGCGACGCCATCAGCTTCGCCTGCGAGGACACGGCCTTTTATCTGCCGGAGATCGAGGAATACATCGGCACGCGCATCGATATGGAATCGGTCGATCCGGCACTGCTGGTCAAACCGCAGCCGCGCGTCAGGCATGCAAAACCCAAGGACCGCCCACACGGCTCAGGCGGCAAACCCAAATCCGCGCATGCCCCGAAGGAAGGCGCGCCCGGCAACAAACGCCGCCGCTCGCGCCGCGGACGGCGCCCGACGCCCGAGCAGCACGACTGAGGCTATTCAGGCGCTTCTTCGCAACCGGCCTTTAGTCCGACGGGCCGGTATCAAGTACCCAGCCGTCTTTGGTCCGTTCGAACCGGAACCTTTCCAGGCGCATCACCTGTTCGCCGCGCCGGAAGTTTCCGTATTTCAATCCGAGAGCCAGGGCATTCAGACCGGCCGCCAGCGGATTATCCCGGGAGGCACTCAAGTCGGCGACCTCCTTGAGGTCATGCTTGAAGGTCAGGGTGTAGCGCACCTCCACCACGTAGGCGTTCTTATTCCTGTCCTGCGTCTGCGGAATCCACTGGATAACGCGAAAGTCGCTGACCTCGTAAACCCCGGACATGCCACCGCTCATGAGGTATCCGGTCACCTGCTGCTTGACCAGCTCCCGTCCCGGCCGGTCGGCACAGCCGGCCAGGACCAGACTCAGGAGCAACAACCCGAGCCATGCCGTACCGCGCGGCGGACGGGCGGGAAATGAAAAGGGTTTCAATACCGGCTCCTTACTCTGTCAAAACACCTGCGCCGAAAGATAACCCGCCCGGGCCGATTAGGCATCCCGCCGCCTGCAGCCGATCTAGCGCAAGACACCGCCGCCCAGCCGGCTCACAACCCTGCTGACAGCGCCTTTTTTATTCCGGCTTCGGGCGCTACGCTATTCGCCCTGCAAACCCTTAACCCTTCATCACACTCAAGGACTGTCATGGCGAAAATCATCCATACCATGATCCGCGTGCTCGACCTCGATAAATCCATCGGTTTTTACCGGGACGCCCTGGGACTGGAGCTTTCCAATCGACTGGATTTCGACGACTTCAGCCTGGTCTACCTGCGAAACCCGGAAAACGACGTGGAGCTCGAGCTGACCTGGAACCGGGATCAGACGGAGCCCTATACGCACGGTACCGGCTACGGCCACATCGCGGTGACCGTGGACGACCTGGAAACGGAGCACGCCCGCTTCAAGACGGCGGGCTATGAGCCGCGGGACATCATGAGCCTGAGCAGCGAGGACAAGGAGGCCGCGAAGTTCTTTTTCATGAAGGACCCCGACGGCTACGAAATCGAGTTCATTCAAAAGCACGGCCATTACCAATAGGCACGTGTCGCAGCCAATACCCACTCAAAAAAACGCCCGGCATTGCCGGGCGTCATAAACGGAACTGCCGTTCTGCCGGATAGGCTCAGAATTCGTAGCTCAATCCGACATACGGCATGAACAGGTCGGTCTGCCAGTCGGACTTGCCGACGTTCAGGGTGTTGCGCAGACCGAGGCGCGCCTTGAAGCCCGGCTGAATGGCGTAACTGGCGCCGATGGAGGCCACCGGACTGACGCCGTTGTCCGACTCGGAGAATCCTGTCTTTTCGTACTTGGCGTGCCACAGATAAACGCCCACACTGGCGGTGAACGCGAACTGGGGGGCGTAACTCCAATCCTTGAACAGCACCGTCCAGGGCATCTCGCCGACCAGGCTGGCGCTCACGCCGGTGGAACTGAATCCGCCGTCCTTGTTCACGTTGATCAGCGCACCTTCCGCACCCCAGCGCAGCGGTCCGCGCAGCTGAAGCTGCTGCTGGTCGAACATGTAGCCGCCGAACAGGCGGATGGTCGGGCTGTTGCCCTGGTCGGTATCGGAAAAGCCGACGTCGCCGCCGAAATACGGCCCGGCGTGGGCTGCAACACCACCCGCAAGCAGCGCACTGCCCGCCAATGAAACCAACAAGTTACGCAGCTTCATCTTAAACCCTCCTTCCTCAGCAGGGCGGTGACACCACACTCAGGTGTGCTGTGCCCCATGGTAGAGATTGACGACGTGACGCGCCTCGGCGAAAAACAGCCAGCGCTCCACACCCTTGCCGATCAATGATGATAGCAGGGCCACCACCGCCAGACCGAAGGGATGTTCCGCGGTCAGGGCATAGGCGATCAGAATCAGCGGCAGGATGAAGCCCAGGGCGAACACAATGCCCTTCAACAGGCGCCGCGTGCCGGGATCCACCTGGTAGCCGAACTCGTCGGTCAGGAAGGTACCGGCGGTGTGGCCGACGTCGAGCAGGCGCACGGTGGCGCGGGTAAAGCCCGTGGCGGTATTGATGCTGGGCCCGTCGACCTTGGCGATCCAGAAATAGTAGATCGCCTTCATTACCGCGGTCGCGATCAGTGCCGTGCCGGCCACGCCGCCGATCAGGTTGAGATCGGCGCCAAAGTAAGCCGAGACGGCGAGGTAAAACAGGGCGCCCAGGCTCAGGCCCATCAGCAGGTAGTTAGCGGGTACCAGCGCGGTGTTCCACTGGCGAATGGTCTTCAGGCAGGCGTAGATCATGCCGGTGCAGAACACCGTCACGAAGCCCAGCACCACGCCGACGGCCCCCATCCACAGGAAAAAGGCCGGAGGGTGCGCGCCGTAGAAAAACACGCCGACCAGATACAGGAAGGCGAACGGGAAAAAGACCACGGCGAACACCGCCTCGCGCGACAGCCAGGAGGTCTTGAAGCGCATCCAGGAACGCCAGGCGTTCTTGGGGTTGGCCAGATGCCCGGTGGAGGACAGCAGACCGGCGATGATCAGGATGAACGCCGTAACCAGCATGGCCAGCAGCTCGACGCGGTTGAGCGCCGGCCCCAGCCGGAAGATCTGCAGGGCGGCCGTGAGCGAATACAGGCCGAAGCCTGCCCCGGAGATCACGGTGAAAAAGATAACGGAAAGCGCGGGATGCATGTCTGCCTCTCGTGTTCGAGTTGATGCCGCTTAGCGGGCGACGGCGCGGTTGACCCATTCCTTTACGGAGCTGACCAGGTCCTTGCGCCGCACATCGTCGGTGGGCACCGGGCGGGTCAGCCGCGGGGGAAGATAGGTGTTGGTCGGGTTGTAGCCGAGTTCGGGCATCAGCTTCATGCCCGCGCGGTCGCGCACCAGCTTGCTGACCTCGGAATCGGGATTATCGAAATCGCCGAAGTAGCGCGCATGCGCCGGGCAGGTGATGACACAGGCCGGCTGGCGGTCGACCGGGTCCAGCGTCTCGTCATAGATGCGGTCGATGCACAGGGTGCACTTCTTCATGGTGCCGGACTCGCGATCCAGCTCGCGCGCGCCGTAGGGGCAGGCCCAGGAGCAGTAATTGCAGCCCATGCACTTGGTCTGATCGACCAGCACCACGCCGTCCTCCTTGCGTTTGTAGGAGGCACCGGTCGGGCACACCGTGACGCAGTCGGCGTCGTCGCAGTGCATGCACGACATGGGGAAGTTGATGGTCTTGTTGTTCGGGTAGTCGCCCACCTCGTAGTGGCGGATGCGGTTGAACCACACGCCGCTGGGGTTTTCGCCGTAGGGGCGATAGTCAGCCAGCGGGCCGGTGGTACCGGAGGTGTTCCACTGCTTACAGGCGGTCGCACAGGCGTGGCAGCCCACGCAGGTGTCGAGATCGATTACCAGTCCAAGTCTCATTGTTCGTCTCCTCTCACTTCTCGCCGCGGGTCAGGACATCCTGGATGTCGCGGACGAGACGCACGGGTTCATGCGCGGCATAACGCAGCACGTCGGGCGAGGCATTGCTGCCCGGCAGCGGCTTGATGTGGTCGAACTGCGGCCAGCTGCCCTCTTCGCCGGGGGCGGCCTTGGTGATCTTCACGCGCAGGTCGTACCAGGCGGCCTGGCCGGTCACCGGGTCGGAATTGGTGACGTTGTCCAGTGCGTCGCCCTTCTTGGGCAGCAGCTCGCGGATCAGGTGATTCATCAGGAAGCCCTTGGTCGCCTCGTTGGCACCCCGCTTGAGGCCCCAGGCACCGGACTGCTTGGAAATGGCGTTCCAGGTCCACACCGTGTTCGGCTGGCAGCCCTCGGTCAGCTTCACCTGCACGCGGATCTTGCCGTTGTGCGACTCGACCCACACCCAGGACAGATCCTCGATACCCATCTTCTCGGCCTGGGCGCGGTTCATGTACAGGAAGTTCTGGGCCATGATCTGGCGCAGCCAGGCGTTCTGCGAATCCCAGGAGTGGTACATGAACATGGGGCGCTGGTTGACCGCATGGAACGGATACTCGTCCTCGTTGATGCGGCTCTGCTCCAGCGGCTTGTAGAAGTCCGGCAGCGGATCGAAGTACTTGCGCAGGCGCTCCTTGTGATGCTCCTGGGTCGGCATCGGACCATCGTAAAGGCCCTCGCCCGCCAGGCGGAATTTCTGCAGCGTCTCGGAGTACAGCTCCATCACGATGGGGTCGGTGGAACCCACCCAGGCGGCATGCTTGGCCAGCTCGAGGTAGTCGCGGTTGGCGAAGCGGTAGTAGCGCTGGCTCGGCTCCAGGTGATGCTCGAAGAAGGCGCCGTTCTCGATGTACCTGTCCCACTGGTTCGGGTTCGGCTCGCCACGCAGGCTCTTGGAACCGTCTTCGCCGCGCCAGCCGGCCAGGAAGCCGATGCCCGGCTCCTTCTGGTAATTGACGATGAAGTCCTTGTAGTCCTTGAACTTGCGCGTGCCGTCCTCGTTGGTAAAGGCGGGGAACTTGAGGCGCGAGGCCAGCTCCACCTGCACCTCCTGCCAGGACATCACGTCGCGCTCCGGCTTGATGATCTGCTGGCGGATCGAATCCGCGGCCGCGTGCGGCTCGGAGATCGGACGGTCCAGCATGGAGATGGTGTCGAAACGCTCCAGGTAGGTGGTGTCCGGGATCACCAGATCCGCGAAGTTGACCATCTCCGAATGGAAGGCGTCGGCGACCACCAGGAACGGGATCTTGTACTCGCCGTTCTCGTCCTTTTCGCGCAGCAGGTCCTGGATCTCCTTGGTGTTCATGGTGGAGTTCCAGGACATGTTGGCCATGAAGAACATCAGCATGTCGATCGGATAGGGATCGCCCTTCACGGCGTTGGTGATGACCATGTGCATCAGGCCGTGCGCGGAGATCGGCGCATCCCAGGAATAGGCCTTGTCGATGCGGATCGGGTTGCCGTCGCCGTCGATGACCAAGTCCTCGGGGCCCTTGACGAAACCCAGCGGCGGCGACTTGAGCGGCGTGTTGGGCGCCATCTCGCGCGCCGGGCGGATGGCCGGCGGAATATGCTTCGGATACGGCGGCTTGGCCAGATGACCGCCGGGCACGTCCACGGTGCCGAGCAGCAGCTGCATGATGTGGATCGCGCGGCAGGCCTGGAAGCCGTTGGAGTGTGCGGAAATGCCGCGCATGGCGTGCATGGACACCGGCCGGCCGATGAACTTGGTCTGCTTGCGGCCGGCCCAGTCGGTCCACTCGGTATCGATCTCGATGGTCTCCTTGAACGCCACGTGGGCCATCTCCAGCGCCAGACGCTCAATCTGCTCGGCGGGGATGCCCGTCACCTTGGCGGCGTTCTCGGGGGCGTACTGCTCGTCGAGGTACTTCTCGGCCAGCAGGGTCATGACGGTCTTCAGTGGCGTGCCGTCCGGCGCGGTGTACTCACCGAACAGCGCGGGCTTGATCTCGGGCAGGGTGGCGTCGACGAAGGCCTCCTTTTCGAGATCCCAGGCCTGCGGCTTGCCGTCGGCGTCGCGATAGAACAGACCGTGTCCCTTCTTGCCCGGGGTGTGCACCACCAGATAGGGCGAGTTGGTGTAACGCACCAGGTAGTCCCAGTCGAACTGGTCGTTCTTCAGCAGGACATGGACCATGGACAGCGCCAGCATGGCGTCGGTGCCGGGACGCAGGCCGACCCATTCGTCGGCGATGGCCTGGTAACCGGTGCGCACCGGGTTTACGGACACGAACTTGCCGCCGTTGCGCTTGAGCTTTTCCAGACCCATCTTGATCGGGTTGGAGGCATGGTCTTCGGCCACGCCCCACATCATGAAGTACTTGGTGCGGTCCCAGTCGGGGTCGCCGAATTCCCAGAAGGCGAAACCGGTGGTGTACAGCCCGCCGGCGGCCATGTTCACGGAGCAGAAGCCGCCGTGGGCGGCCCAGTTGACCGTGCCGAACTGAGTGGACCACAGACCGGTCAGCGCCTGCATCTGGTCGCGGCCGGTGAAATAGGCGAGCTTCTTGGGGTCGGTCTCGCGGATCTTCTTGAGGCGCTCGGTCAGGATGTCCAGCGCCTTGTCCATGGAGATGGCCTCGAACTCGCCGGCGCCGCGCTCGGTACCCGGCTTGCGCATCAGCGGCGTGGACAGCTTGGCCGGCGAGATCTGCTTCATGATGCCGGAATTGCCCTTGGCGCAGAGCACGCCCTTGTTCACCGGATGCTCTCGGTTGCCCTGGATGAAGCGGACCTGGTTGTCCTCCACGGTCACCTTGATGCCGCAGCGGCAGGCGCACATATAGCAAGTACTGTATTTAACTTCTTGTTTTTTATGGTTTTCAAATTCGGGCAGGGCACTCATCGGGGTACCTCCTGGCAAACGGGGCCTTCAATAAATGGAGCTAAGTCTGAGACCTCAGGGTGACGAATACCAAACAGACTTTTTTATTTTTTTATTAGCTGGTTCTATAGACCACAAAAATTCCTAATCACGCCCATAACCGCCCCCACCGGGGGTCTCGATGACGAACACGTCGCCCGGGGCCATTTCGGCGCGGGCGCACGACGGCAGGGTCTCCGCCGCACCGTCGCTACGCTCCACCGCGTTGCGCCCGGGCAGCCCCGGCGACCCGCCCGCCAGGCCCTGCGCGCCCCGCAGGCGGTGATTGGACAGCATCGCCGCCTGCATCGGCGCCAGGAAGCGCAACCGGCGCACCGTCCCGTCTCCGCCCGGCCATTGCCCGGCACCGCCGCTGCCCGCCCGGACGACAAAGGATTCCAGCCGCACAGGGTAGCGCAGTTCCAGCACCTCCGGGTCGGTCAGACGCGAATTGGTCATATGGGTCTGTACGGCACTGGCCCCGGCGAACCCCGGGCCCGCGCCGGCACCGCCGGCGATGGTCTCGTAGTACTGGTAACGCGCATCGCCGAAGGTGAAGTTGTTCATCGTCCCCTGCGAGCCCGCCAGGGCGCCCAGGGCCCCGTACAGGGCATCGACGATGCACTGCGAGGTTTCCACGTTGCCCGCCACCACCGCAGCGGGCGGACGCGGGTTGAGCAGCGATCCCTCGGGTACGATCAGGCGCAGCGGCTTGAGACAGCCCTCGTTGAGAGGAATCGGCTCGTCGACCAGGGTGCGGAACACGTACAGGACGGCGGCCTTGGTGATCGCCAGCGGGGCGTTGAAGTTGCCCGCCTGCTGCGGGCTGGTGCCGGAGAAGTCGATCTCGGCCGTACCGGCCTCACTATCGACACGGATCTGCACACGGATCAGCGAACCGTCGTCCAGCTCCATGTCGCAGGCGCCGTCCTTCAGACCCCGTACCACCCGGCGCACGGCCGCCTCGGCATTGTCCTGCACATGCCGCATGTAGGCGTGCACGGTGTCCAGGCTGTAATGGGAGACCATCCTGTGCAGCTCCTGCACCCCGCGCGCATTGGCGGCGAGCTGCGCCCTGAAGTCGGCGAGGTTCTGATCCGGATTGCGCGCCGGCCAGGGGCCGGCGGTGAGCAGGCCCCGCAGCGCATCGGCCTGGAATTCGCCACCGCGCATGAGTTCGAAGTCGTCGATCAGCACGCCCTCTTCCTCGATGCACCGGCTGGCCGGGGGCATGGACCCTGGCGAGATGCCGCCGATGTCGGCGTGATGCGCCCGACTGGCCACGAAAAACAGCAGATCCTCGCCCTGCGCATCGAAGACCGGCGTCACCAGCGTCACGTCGGGCAGGTGTGTCCCGCCCGAATAGGGCGCGTTGGTGAGATAGGCATCGCCCGGGCGCATGCGGCCGGCCCTTGCCCTGGCGATGTGGCGCACGCTCTCCCCCATGGAGCCGAGGTGCACCGGAATGTGCGGGGCGTTCGCCACCAGCCGGCCCTGAACGTCGAACAGCGCGCAGGAAAAATCCAGCCGCTCCTTGATGTTCACCGAATGGCTGGTGTTGCGCAGGATCTCGCCCATCTGCTCGGCGATGGCCATGAAGGCGTTGTTGAAGATCTCCAGCATGATGGGGTCCACCGCCGTTCCCAACGCCGCCCGCCTGGCCAGCGGCTGAACACGGGTGAGTCGCAGCACGCCCCCGCCGGCCTGGGCTCGCCAGCCCGGCTCGACGATGATGGTGCTGTTGGGCTCCAGGATCACGGCCGGCCCATCGACGTCCGACCCATCACTCAGCGATTCGCGCCGGTAAACCGGGGCCGGCAGCCATCCCTCGCCATCATGGGCGGCATTCAGGGTGTACAAGCGGGTCTGGTCCACCGCTTCCGGCGGCCGTTCCTGTGTGGTCGTCGCCAGGGTATCGGGCGCATGCCCGCCGCCGGACACCTCGACCTGCAGCGCCTCGACGATCAATGCCCGCGCCGGTTCCGCGAACCCGAACCGCTCCCGGTGCAGATCTTCGAAGGCCGCGCGTATGGCCGCGGCATCGCCATAGGCGACCGGCAGCGCGGTATCGGTGCCGCGGTAACGCACATGCACACGCACTGCGGTCTCCAGCGTATGCGCCTCCACCCCCTGGCTTTGCAGCGAGGCCTGCCCTTCGGCCTGCAGTTCGCGCAGCTTCGCCCCGAGCATTTCGATCAAAGCGGGATCGAGCTCGGCCTCCACCGGATATTCCAGCAGCACGCGCAAACGGGCGAGCCCCATGCCATAGGCGGACAACACGCCCGCGAGCGGGTGGATCAGGATATCGCGCATGCCCAGCGCGTCCGCCACCTGGCAGGCCAGCTGGCCGCCGGCTCCGCCGAAGCAGCTCAGGGTGTAGCGGGTCACGTCGTAGCCGCGCTGCACCGAAATGCGGCGGATGGCGTGGGCCATGTTCTCGACCGCGATCTGCAGACAGCCCAGCGCCAGCTGTTCGGGATCGCGGGCCACGCCGGTCGACTGCGCGACTTCATGCGCCAGCTCGGCAAACCCCGTATGCACCCGCTCGGCATCGAGCGGCTGGTCCGCATCCGGACCGAAGATCTGCGGGAAATGGGCCGGCAGCAACTTGCCGGTCATCAGGTTGGCGTCGGTTACGGTCAGCGGACCGCCGCGCCGGTAACAGGCCGGCCCGGGATTGGCGCCGGCCGAATCCGGCCCGACCCGGAAGCGTGCGCCGTCGAAATGCAGGATGGAACCGCCGCCGGCCGCCACCGTGTGAATGTGCATCATCGGCACGCGCAGGCGGGTGCCGGCGACCTCGGTTTCCAGGCTGCGCTCGTATTCGCCGGCGTAGTGCGACACGTCCGTCGAGGTGCCCCCCATGTCGAAGCCGATCAGGCGTTCGCACCCCAGGGCACGCCCCGTCTCCACCGCCCCGACGATCCCGCCCGCCGGTCCGGAGAGGATGCTGTCCTTGCCCTGAAACCGCCGGCTGTCCACCAGGCCGCCGTTGGACTGCATGAAATAAAGCGGTACGCCCTCGAGCTCCCCGGCGACCCGGTCCACGTAACGGCGCAGTATCGGCGACAGGTACGCGTCGACCACCGCGGTATCGCCGCGCGCCACGAACTTGATCAACGGACTGACCCGGTGGGAAACGGATATCTGGGTAAAGCCGATTTCCTGCGCTATGGCTGCGGCGCACTGCTCGTGCGCGGGAAACCGGTAGGCATGCATGAAGACGATTGCGACGCTGCGCAGGCCGTGATCGAACGCCCGTTGCAGACCGGCCTGCAGCGCATCCTCGTTCAACGGCAGGACCACCTCGCCATCGGCGCCGATGCGCTCGTCGGCCTCGATCACCTGCGTATACAGCGGTGCGGGCAGCACGATGTGGCGCGCGAAGATGTCTGGACGGTTCTGATAGCCGATACGCAGGGCGTCGCCGAAACCACGCGTGGTGACCAGCAAAGTCGGTTCGCCCTTGCGTTCGAGCAGGGCGTTGGTGGCCACCGTGGTGCCCATACGCACGGAATCGATCATCCCGGCCGGAATTTTCGCTTCGGGCGCAAGCCCCAGCACCTCGCGGATGCCCTGCAGGGCGGCATCGCGATAACGTTCGGGATTTTCGGAAAGCAGCTTGCGGGTAACGAGTTCGCCGGCGGGTGTGCGCGCCACCACGTCGGTGAAGGTCCCGCCGCGATCGATCCAGAAACGATACCCGCTCACGCCACTTTATCCGGCCGAAGACAAATGGGGCGCCTTGCGGCGCCCCGGAAACTCATCACAACAAATGCCTGACTCAGGGACGCAGGTAGGCATACCCCTTCTGCTCGAGCAGGACGATCTGGCCCGCACCGGAGGGCACGACCTTCACGCCCTCGGTCAGCTTGGGCAGATGCCCGATCTTCTTGGCCATGTGCTCCATGGTATTGTGGCAGGCATCGAACTCGACGCCCTGCATGCTGACGTCGGTGACGCGCTTGGCCGTCTTGCTGTTGGCCAGCATCATCTTCAGGCCGGGGCCGTAAGCGACGATCACCACATCGATATTGTCCGTACCGAACTCTTTGATGAGATTGTTGGCATTGTTCATGGCGAGGTTCCAGGTGGCCGGGTCATCCTTGCTCACCTGAATCACGACGTGATGCTTGGCAAAGGGCTTGGCATCGTCGGCGTTGGCCGTACCGGCCATACCGAGAAACAGCCCCAGGGAAATCAACACCGCAAACAGGGTCTTCATGGGTTCCTTACCTCTATCAAGTGTTTTCTTGAAGACGTCGAGTCTAACGGGGTACGGCGGGTGGCTCAATCACTATCATGTGGTCTTATAATGAACAAATGACTACCTCGCTTACAGACCGTTTCGGACGCACGATCGAGTATGTCCGGCTTTCGATCACCGACCGCTGTGATCTGCGCTGCAATTACTGCATGCCGGAAGGGTTCAGGGATTTCGAGGAGCCGGCGCACTGGCTGAGCTTTGCGGAGATCGTGCGCGTCATCGGCGCCTTCACCCGGCTGGGGGTGCGCCGCGTCCGGCTCACCGGCGGCGAGCCGCTGACCCGCAAGGGGGTCCCGGACCTCGCCCGGCAGCTGTGCGACCTGCCGGGTCTGGAGGACCTCTCCCTCAGCACCAACGCCACCCGCCTCGCCCGCCATGCCGACGAACTCAAGGCCGCCGGCGTGTCGCGCATCAACGTCAGTCTCGACTCGCTGCGCCCCGAGGTGTTCCGCAGCATCACTCACGGCAAACTGGACAAGGTGCTCGCGGGACTGATGGCAGCCAAGCAGGCCGACCTGTCACCGGTAAAGATCAACATGGTGGTGATGCGCGGCGTGAACGACGGCGAAGTCGAGGACATGGTCGAGTTCTGTATCGAGCACGGCTTTACCCTGCGCTTTATCGAAACCATGCCCATGGGCGACACCGGGCGTTCGGCCAGCGAGCAGTACATTAACCTGGACGAGATCAAGACCCGCCTTGCGCGTCGTTTCGAACTGATCCCCGGCATGATGCCGGGCGGCGGTCCGGCCCGTTACGTACGGGTCGCCGGCAGTGATCTGCACATCGGCTTCATCACCCCCATCTCCCAGCATTTTTGCGACACCTGCAATCGAATCCGCCTCTCCACCGATGGAACCATCTACACTTGTCTGGGGCAGGAACATAATCTGGCACTACGCCCGTTGCTGCGCGGCGGTGCCGACGACAAGGAACTCGAACAGGCGATCATGCAGGCCGTGGACCTCAAACCCGAACGCCACGAATTCAGCGACCGCCCCGAAAAGATCGTTCGCTTCATGTCCATGACCGGCGGCTGAGAAGCCACAGCACAAGCGACACGCCCAGATGCCCCCAGACAGCACACCGGCAATCCCCAAGGAAGAGATTCTCGATCAGCTCGATGCGGTGGTCATCGTTGCCGACATGGAGACCTATGAGATTCTCTACGCCAATGCCTATGCGCGGGAGAACTTTGGCGTCGAACCCGGCACCGTCCGTGCCGAGCTGCTGAAACAGGACGGCGGCGACGGTCCCTGCTCATTCTGCTCCCCCAAGGAACGCCTGCTGGACGAAAACGGTGAGCCGGGCGCACCGGTACGCAACGAGTTCAAGAATACCGAAGACGGGCGCTGGTACCTGATCGTGGAAAAGGCCATCCGCTGGACCGGAGGCCGCCTGGCGCGCATGCAGATCTCGCTGGACATCTCCCAGCAAAAGGCGCGCGAGCGGGTCATGGCATACCACGCCTCGCATGACGCCATGACCGGGCTGCTCAACCGTACCCACATGCAGACCCTGCTGGAAAAGACCCATGCGCAGTCTCATCGCAGCGGGCGTCCCTACAGCCTGATCCTGATCGACCTGGATCACTTCAAACGCGTCAACGACAACTTCGGGCATCAGATCGGCGACGCGGTACTCAAGGAGGTCACCAAGACCATTCGCAGCGGCAACCGCGAAGGCGACGCCATGAGCCGCTGGGGTGGCGAGGAATTTCTCTGCCTCTTGCCGGACACGGACGCCCAGCAGGCGACGCTGATCGCCGAGCGCTTCCGGCGCCGCGTGGAAAATGCTCCACTGGAAACCCGCTGGCGCGACATCAACATCACCATCAGCGCCGGTGTCGCCTCCTACCCGCAAGACAGCGAACACCTGAGCCGGCTGATCAATCTGGTCGACAGCGCCCTGTACGAAGCCAAGCGCTCGGGACGCAACAAGGTGGTGCACATGGGGCCTTCCCCTTCCGGCGAAATGACCATCGTCGGCCAGCTCGACCGCGCCATCCGCAAGGAGGAAATCCTCACCGCCTTCCAGCCGATCGTGAAGCTGGCCACGGAGGAAAAGGTCGGCTACGAGTGCTATGCGCGCATCCGGACCGCCAAGGGCGAAATCATGCCCGCCGAACAGTTCATTCACGCCGCGCACCAGCTGCATCTCGCCACCGAAGTGGACTATCGCGTCATCGGCACCGCCATCAAGCGCATCGCGCAGACGCCCAAGGATGGACGCGAACTGCGTTTTTTCCTGAGCTTTTCACATCAACTCGTCGAACACGGGGAAATGATCGAAAAACTCGCCCAGCAGATCGCCGAGGCCCGCGAGCTGGGCTACGGCAATCTGGTGCTGGAACTCGATGCCGACCGCAACAGCGCCGACAGCCATCGCATCCGCCAGGGCCTGGCGCCGCTGATCGATCTGGACGTCAAATTCGCGATGCACACCTTTTCCGGGCGCGCCGCGGGTTACGAATACCTGTCCGACCTGCCGGTGGATTACATCAAGATCGAAGGCGGTCTGGTGAGCCGGGTACTGTTCGACCGGCGTGCGCGCAGCATCGTGACCAGCCTGAAACGGCTGGCCGACGAGATCGGCATCGTGAGCATTGCGGAAATGGTGGAGGACGCCAAGACCGCCGACGCACTGCACGAACTCGGGGTCGACTGGGCGCAGGGGTATTACTACGGCAAGCCCTCTCACGAGTAGACAGGGCCCACCCTGCGCAATTCAGACCCGTTCCAGGGTCACGAACTCATAGGGATAAGCGTTCTTCTCATCGGCGGAATGCGGCTCGCGCGCGCAGACCCGCCACGCCTGTGCATCGTATTCGGGGAAATGCGTATCCCCTTCCAGCTCGGCGTCGATCAGGGTGAGGTACATGCGCTCGGCGCGTTCGATAACCTGTGCATACAGATTCGCGCCACCGATGACCATCACCTCCTGCGCATCGCCGGCGGCGGCCAGGGCCGCATCGAGGCTGGCCACGACCGTGCAGCCCGGCGCCTCGTAACCGTGGTCGCGGGTGATGACGATGTTCAGGCGTCCCGGCAGCGGTCGGCCGATAGACTCGTAGGTGCGTCGCCCCATCACCACCGGCTTTCCCAGGGTGATGGACTTGAAGTGCTTGAGGTCCGCAGGCAGATGCCAGGGCATCTCGTTGTCGCGCCCGATCACCCGATCGTGGGCCATCGCGACCACCAGCGTCAGCATCGGCCCGCTCACACCGCAACCGGCGCCTTGATGTGGGGGTGGGACTGGTAATTCACCAGTTCGAAATCCTCGAAGCGGAAATCGAATATCGACTTCACCTCCGGATTGAGCCGCATCTCGGGCAGCGGCAGCGGCTCGCGCGAGAGCTGCAGATCGGCCTGCTCGAGATGGTTCAGGTACAGATGCGCGTCACCGAAGGTATGCACGAAATCGCCGGGCTGCAGGCCGGTGACCTGCGCCATCATCAGGGTCAGCAGGGCATAGGAGGCGACATTGAAGGGCACGCCGAGAAAGATGTCCGCGCTGCGCTGATACAGCTGGCAGGACAGCCGTCCGTCGGCCACGTAGAACTGGAAAAAGGCGTGACAGGGCGCAAGCGCCATGGCGTCGAGGTCGGCGACGTTCCAGGCGCTGACGATGATGCGGCGCGAATCGGGATTACGTTTGAGCTGGTCGACCACCTGGGCGATCTGGTCGATGTGCCGCCCGTCGGGCGCGGGCCAGGAGCGCCATTGATAGCCGTAGATCGGCCCCAGCTCACCGTTTTCGTCGGCCCATTCGTCCCAGATGCTGACCTTGTTCTCGTGCAGATAGCGCACATTGGTCTCGCCGCGCAAAAACCACAGCAGCTCGTGAATGATCGAGCGCAGATGCAGCTTCTTGGTCGTGACCATCGGGAAGCCCTGCGCCAGATCGAAGCGCATCTGGTAACCGAACACGGACAGCGTGCCGGTGCCGGTGCGGTCGTCCTTGCGCACACCCTGGGTGCGCACATGCCGCATCAGATCGAGATACTGTTTCACCGTATCAATCCTCGCCTAGCCCGCACGCCGATAGGCCCACACCAGCATGCCGATGCCGAGCAGGATCATGGGCGCACTCAGCACCTGCCCCATGGTCAGCCAGCCGAAGGCCAAATAGCCGAGCTGCGGGTCGGGCTCACGCACGAATTCGACCAGGAAACGGAACAGGCCGTAAAAAAGCAAAAACATGCCGGACACCGCGCCCACGGGACGCGAGCGACTCGAAAAGGTCCACAGGATGGTGAACAGGACCACCCCTTCCAACGCAAACTCGTAGAGCTGCGAGGGCTGGCGCGGCAGCGGTCCGCCGCTCGGGAACACCATCCCCCAGGGCAGGTCAGTGACCTTCCCCCACAATTCGCCGTTGATGAAGTTGCCGATGCGCCCGGCCCCCAGGCCGATGGGCACCATGGGCGCGCCGAAGTCGGTCAGGCGCAGGAATCCGCAGCCCAGATAACGGCCATACAGCCAGGCGGCGGCGAAAACGCCGAGCATCCCGCCGTGGAAACTCATCCCGCCGTCCCATACGGCGAAGACCTCCAGCGGGTGAGACCAATAAAACGGCAGGTTGTAGAACAGGACGTAGCCGATGCGGCCGCCGAGAATCACCCCCAGCGCCGCGTAGAACAACAGGTCGCCCACCTGCTCGGGGCGCAGTGGGCTGTCCGCCCGCCGGGCACGCAGACTGCCGAGCCCCCAGAACCCCAGAAAGCCGATGAGATACATGATGCCGTACCAGTGGACCTTGAGCGGTCCGACTGAAAAGGCGATGGGATCGATCCGGGGATAGGGCAGCATGGGGCGCTATGGTAGCACGCAACCCGGACACCGAAATGACAGGCGCATTCAAAGAATTCGCGCAAACACCGCCTTGAGATAGGCGGTCTCGGCGATGGCCGGATGCATGGGATGATCCGGCCCCTGATAGCCGTGTTCCAGAATCTGCAGACTGCGCCCGGCCAGCTGGGCGGCGTGCTGCATCTGGCGCACCAGGGCCTCGCGCGAAAGGTGGAAGGAGCACGAACAGGAGACCAGGATGCCGTCGTCGGCCAGCACCTGCATGGCCAGCCGGTTGATCAGCCGGTAGGCCTGTTCCCCCGCCTTGATGTCCTTGCGCCGCTTGATGAAGGCCGGTGGATCGACCACCACCACGTCGAAGCGCTGCCCTTCGCCGCGCAGGGCCCGCAGGGCCTCGAACGCATCGCCGTGCACCGTCTCGACGCGCGCCGCGACATCGTTGAGCGCGGCGTTTTCGCGTAGCAGTCCGAGCGCCTGCTGCGAGGCGTCCACGCACACCACCTCGTCGGCACCGGCGAGGGCGGCCTGGATGCCGAAGCTGCCAACGTAGCTGAACACGTCCAGCACCCGCGCGCCCGGCAGGCGCACGTAGCGGCCCAGACGCGCACGGTTGTCGCGCTGGTCGTAGAACCAGCCCGTCTTCTGCCCGCCGCTGACCGCGACCCGGTAGCGGGCGTGGTTCTCGCGCACCTCGAGGATGTCCGCCAGTTCGCCGTGGGCGACGCGGATCTCCTGCGGCAGCCCTTCCAGCTCGCGCACCGCGGTGTCGTTGCGCAACACGATCGCCTTCGGCGCCAACTGGGTCTGCAGTACCTCCAGCACCACGTCCTGCTGGACCTCCATCCCCGCGGTGGTGATCTGCACCACCAGCACGTCGCCGTAACGGTCCACCACCAGCCCGGGCAGACCGTCGCCCTCGGCATGCACCAGACGATAATAGGGTTCTGCAAACAGGCGCTCACGCAGCGCCAGCGCCTGGGTAAGACGCAAACCGATCAGCGCCGCGTCGAGGACCACCCGCGGGTCGCGGCTGACCAGGCGAGCGCAGATCAGGGAGTGCGGATTCACGTAGCCGGTACCGAGCGCACGCCCGCCCGAATCCTGGATCTCCACCACCTGCCCCGGAGAAAAATCGTTCAGTGGGGTGGCCTGGGTATCGACCTCGTTACTGAATATCCATAGATGGCCGGCGCGCAGGCGGCGTTCTTCATGTCGCTTGAGGCGCAGGACGGGCAGACTGGGATCGGACATGATATTCGAGCTCTGATCGTACGGTTGTTATCGAACGGGTTCCGAGGCAAGGGCGGTAACAGGTTCATCCGCATGCCCCCACGTGCAACGCGGAAACGAGACGGGCTCCGTTCACAGTCGCTATAGTGTCCGGCAAGTCGTCGCAAAGCGCTTCTGCCGCGACAGGTCCGCGTGGGCCGGAGCCCGCCCGAAATCCAAAGCCACGCCCGGATAGGTACCACACCGGCGCGATTGAAAAATGTGCAGAGCGCACATTTTCGAATATTCGACAGATCAGATCATGAACGACACCCACCAGACACGCAATCGCCTGGGCGAAGAGACCAGCCCTTACCTGCAGCAGCACGCCGACAATCCGGTGGACTGGTACGCCTGGGGCCCGGAGGCCCTGGAAACCGCCCGCCGCGAAAACAAGCCGATCCTGTTGTCCATCGGCTATTCCGCCTGCCACTGGTGTCACGTCATGGCACACGAGTCTTTCGAGGACGAAGATACCGCCCGCCTGATGAACGAACGCTTCGTCAACATCAAGGTGGACCGCGAGGAGCGTCCCGACCTCGACAAGCTGTATCAGACGGCGCACGCCATGCTCACCCAGCGCGCGGGCGGCTGGCCGCTGACCATGTTCCTCACCGCCCACGACCAGATGCCGTTCTTCGGCGGCACCTACTTCCCCAAAGAGGCACGCTACGGCCTGCCCGCCTTCCGGGAGCTGCTGCAGCGCGTGGCCGATTTCCACCAGCAGCACGGCGACGAAATCGAACGCCAGAATGCGTCGCTGCAATCGGCGCTGGGCGAGGTCTACGCCCAGCGCGAAACCGGCATGCCGCTCAATTCGGCCGCCCTCGATCAGGCAAGAGCGGAGCTGGCCCAGGCCTTCGACAGCCACGACGGCGGCTTCGGTGCGGCACCCAAGTTTCCGCATCCCGCCAGCATCGAACGGCTGCTCCGCCACTGGGCCCTGACATGCGACGGCGGCGGGGCGGACGATCACGCCCGGCACATGGCCCTCTTCACCCTGGAGAAGATGGCGTTGGGCGGCATCTACGATCAGCTGGGCGGGGGATTCTGCCGCTATTCGGTGGATGACCAGTGGATGATTCCGCACTTCGAAAAGATGCTCTACGACAACGGCCCGCTGCTGGCGCTGTATGCCCAGGCCGCCGCGGCGGCCGGCGAGCCGCTGTTCGAGCGCATCGCGCGCGAAACGGCCGACTGGGTGATGCGCGAGATGCAGTCGCCGGAAGGCGGTTACTACGCTTCTCTGGATGCCGATTCGGAGGGAGAGGAAGGACGCTATTACGTGTGGACCCCGGACGAAGCCAGGGAGCTGCTGCCACCTGACGCCTATGAAACCCTTGCCCGACGGTTCGGCCTCGATCATCCACCCAACTTCGAGGGACGCTGGCATCTGCACGTCTTCAAGGATCTCGAAACCCTTGCCGCGAAGACCGGCCGCCCGGTCAAGGAAACCGAGGTCCTGCTCGATACGGCGCGCGCGACCCTGCTCGCCGCACGGGAACGACGCGTGCGCCCGGGGCGCGACGACAAGATCCTCACCAGCTGGAACGCGCTGATGATCCGCGGCATGGCCATCGCCGCACGCCACCTTGGCCTGAACCGCTGCACGGAATCGGCCGACCGCGCCCTGGACTTCATCCGCGCCACGATGTGGCGGGACGGCAGGCTGCTGGCCACTTACAAGGGCGGACGGGCCCATCTGGCCGCCTATCTGGACGATTACGCCTTCCTGATCGACGCGATTCTGGAGCTGCTGCAGGTACGCTGGCGCACCGACGAGCTCCTGTTCGCCAGGGAGCTGGCGGAGGTGCTGCTGGCGCATTTCGAGGACAAGGAACACGGCGGCTTCTTCTTTACCGCCGACGATCACGAGACGCTGATCCAGCGTCCGCGGGCGCTGGCCGACGAGGCCATGCCCGCGGGCTACGCCATCGCGGTACAGGCCCTGTCCCGCCTTGGCCATCTGCTGGGCGAGACCCGCTATCTGGAGGCGGCCGAACGCGCGCTGCGCGCGGCGGCCTACGCCATGGAACAGGCGCCTTCCGCCCACTGCGCCCTGCTGACCGCCTTCGAGGAGCACCTGCATTATCCGCAGGTGGCGATCCTGCGCGGCGAGGGAGAGGACCTGGACCGCTGGGCGCAGGCCTGCATCAGGCCGTACGCGCCGCGCCGGTTGTGCTTTGCGTTACCGGCGCAGGCGGACGATCTGCCGCCCGCGCTGGCGGACAAACCGGTGGAAGAACAAACGGTGGCCTACCTGTGCACCGGCATGACCTGCTCCGCCCCCATCCGCGCAGCGGCGGAACTGGAGGCGGCGCTGGAAGGAACTACTTAGGTTCGCGGAAATTGTCCTGGGTCAGCAGGTCCACCCCGCACTGCAGGTCGGAAATCCAGTCGAGGAACTGATTGACCATTTCCGGCCCCTTGAAGTGCCGTCCGTGCTGGGGAACGATCATGTCGACGTCCATTTCGCGCACCATGTTGGCCCACAGGCGGCAGGCCTTGTTCGAGGCCATGTAGCGCCGGTGGAACCCGACCATGGAGGGCACATGGGCGGCGAAGTCCTCGACCGCTTCATCGGCCCCGGCCTCGACGATGGACGCCCCCATGTCGCCGGAAAACAGGATCTTGCTCACCGGATCGTAGAACTGGATATTGCCGACCGAATGCAGGAAGTGCGCCGGAATTGCCTTGATGACGCTGTCGCCGAAAGGCACCACGCCGCCGGTATCCGGCAGGCAGATGCAGCGATCGCCCACCTTGTCTCCCATATAGTTCGGGATCAGGTGAGGCAGGAAACGTGACCAGAGCTGGGAGACGACGATCTTCGCCTCGGTGCGGGAAATCCAGCTCGGCAGCGAGGAGATGATGTCCGGATCCTGATGGGAGACCAGCAGGTAGTCCAGGTTCTTGATGTTGGTAACCTGCGAGATCGCCATGCTCAACGCAGTGAAGGTGAGTTCCCCGCCCGGATCGATCAGGGCTTCGTGGGTACCGTCAACGATCAGGAACTGGTTGGATTGGACACCCTCCCCCGTGACCAGATCGGTGAAGACAATGCAACGATGCTTGCCATCGTTATAGAGTTCGACCGGCATGTGGAATCCTTAATAATGTGGAGATTTATATAATGTTCGACCTTGTCATAGCCCGCACGCACTGGCAGCTAGGTTACAACTATAAACCCTGTAAAAAATCTGAAATTTGATTATGAGCAAAACCTTGAGCGATTTCATCCAGGAGGCCCGGGCCAATCTGCAGGAGATCCAGGCCGACGACCTCGCCGAGCGGATCGAGGACGGCGAGGACCTGCTGCTGGTCGACGTACGCGAGCCCTACGAGTACGAGCAGACCCACATCCCGGACAGCCTGCTGATCCCGCGCGGCATGCTGGAAGGCGCCGCCGACCCCAACAACAAGCACCGCGTCGAGACCCTGTACAGCGCCCGGGGGCGCGAACTGGTGCTGGTCTGCGACACCGGCGCGCGCAGCGCCATGGCCTGCACCACCCTGAACCTGATGGGTTTCGACCAGGTGCTGAACCTGGCCGGCGGCATCAAGATGTGGGAGGCGGAAGACCTGCCGCTGGAATCCGGCCCTTATGAAGGCCCACTTCCTTGATTTGAAGTATCACCGTCACCTGGCTGTCACAGGCATTTCACGAAGTTGACAATTAACGTGCATACGATGGCGTCATCCGTCTCAGAGGGAAGACGCCATGACTCATACCGCAGCCAAACAGGACCAACCCGCGCTCAGCGTCATGCTCGCTGCCGACGCGGACGCCGTACGTGAATCTCAGCGACTGCGCTACCGCATTTTCGCCGAGGAGATGGGTGCGCAACTGGAGTCCGGTGAAAGCGGCCTGGACCAGGACCATTACGACTCGTACTGCCATCATCTTCTGGTGCGCGACAACGCCAGCGGCGAAGTGGTCGGCAGCACCCGCATCCTGACCGACGACCAGGCCCAGCTCGCCGGCGGCTTCTATTCCCAGAACGAATTCGATCTCAACGGCCTGCTGCCGCTGCCCGGCCGCATCATGGAAGTGGGGCGCACCTGCATCCATTCCGATTATCGCAGCGGCGGCGCGATCGCGGTCCTGTGGTCCGGACTCGCGCGCTTCATGTTCATCAACCGCTTCGACTACATGATGGGCTGCGCCAGCATCCCCATGCTGGACGGCGGCTATCAGGCCCACGCCATCATGGAGCAGATCCGCGACAAGTACCTGGCCGATCCCGAACAACGCGTCGCGCCGCGCCTGGCGCTGCCGGACATCAACCAGATCCCCGCCGCGGACGTCTTCATGCCGCCGTTGCTCAAGGCCTATCTGCGTCTCGGCGCCAAGGTCTGCGGCGAGCCCTGCTGGGATCCGGACTTCAGTGTGGCGGACGTTTTCATCCTGCTGGATATGGAGCATGTCAATCCGCGATACCAGCGTCATTTCCTCGGCAAGGAGTACGTCGAGTATAAAGGGGCGCATGAAAACACTGCGCCGAATCTCTCGTTATAGCCTCTTGATCGGGTACGCCCTGATGGGAGTCCTGCTCACCCTGCTGATGGCCCGGACCGGAGAAGGCGGCGTCCCCACACCGCGCTTCTTCCGCATCATCCAATGGTGGCACCACGGCCTGTGCCGGGCGCTGGGGCTCGATATCCGCGTCAAGGGCACTCCCCACGCGGGTTCCGCCCTGGTAGTGGCCAACCACATCTCCTGGCTGGACATCCACATACTGGGCGGTCTCGCCCCGCTGTGCTTCGTTTCCAAGGCCGAGGTCAGCGGCTGGCCGTTGATAGGCTGGTTTTCCCGCGTCACCGGCACCGTCTTCATCCAGCGCGGCGCCCGCGGCGCGGCCGAAGCTACCTCCCGGGAAATGGAAACCCGCCTGCAGGCCGGCGCGAAGGTGGCGCTGTTCCCCGAAGGCACCACCAGTGACGGCAGCGACGTACGCCGTTTCCATTCGCGTCTGTTCCACACCGCGGTGGCCACCCATCGCCCGGTACAGCCCGTCGCCATCACCTACCCGCATCCGGAAGGTGTGAACCCCGTCGCGCCTTTCATCGACGATCAGAGCCTGCTGGACAACCTGTGGCATCTGACCGGCGAAAAGCGGATCCAGGTGGAGGTGAATTTCCTGCCGCTTCAGGACACCCATGGCGCCTCGCGCACCGACCTGGCGGCCCATGCCCACACAATCGTTCGTGCAGTCGTACACGATGGACACCAAGGCAGCCAACGCGGATGACGCGGTCGAACCGGGGCTGCACATCGCCCTGGTCACCGAAACCTGGCCCCCGGAGGTCAATGGTGTCGCCCATACCCTTTCCCAGCTCGTGCGTGGGCTGCACAAACGAGGCCACAGTATCCAGGTGATCCGCCCGCGCCAGGGCCGCGACGACCGGCCGCAAACAGAAGGCGCGTATCAGGAACTGCTGGTCGGCGGAGCGCCTCTGCCCGGCTACCCCGGCCTACACATCGGCCTGCCGGCCCGACGCGCCATACAGCGATCCTGGCGTGTGTCCATGCCGGACGTCATCTACATCGCCACCGAGGGCCCGTTGGGCGGCTCCGCCCTGAAGGCCGCGCGCCGGCTCGGCATCCCGACCGTGACGGGCTTTCACACCAATTTCGATTACTACTCCCGCTATTACGGCATCGGCTTTCTGGAAACGGTCATCACCGGCTTTTTGCGACGCTTCCACAATCGCAGCCGCGCCACCCTGGTCCCGACCCGGGCCCTCAAGCAGGACCTCGAGGCACGCGGCTTCGCCAACGTGAACGTGCTGGCGCGCGGGGTGGATACCACGCTGTTCAATCCGGTACGCCGCAGCGACGAACTGCGCCGGAGCTGGGACGTGAACGACGATGCCCTAGCCATTGTCTATGTCGGCCGCCTCGCCGCCGAAAAAAACCTGTCGCTCGCCGCTCAGGCCTTTCGCGGCATCGAGGTCAACCATCCCGGCGCACGCTTCGTGCTGGTGGGCGACGGCCCCGAGGCGGAGCCCCTCAAGGCGCAAAACCCGGACTTCGTGTTCTGCGGCACGCGACGCGGCGAAGACCTCGCCCGCCATTACGCCAGCGGCGACATCTTCCTGTTCCCCTCCACCTCGGAGACCTACGGCAACGTCGTGATCGAGGCCATGGCCAGCGGGCTGGCGGTGGTCAGCTTCGACGACGCCGCGGCGCATGAACACATTCGCGACGGGCAAAACGGCCTGCTCGCCACCCCAAACGACCCGGCGGCATTCATTCGTGCCGCCACCGACCTGGCTGATGCACCCCAACGCATCGCAGCGTTGCGCACCGCCGCCCGTGACACCACCGACCGCCTCGACTGGGAACATATCTTCGACCAGCTCGAGGCCATTCTTCTGGAACACGCACAGAGAGGTCTACGTCATGAACTGGCTAGCGCGTATGAGTGAAGCCGAGATCTCGGCCTGCCTGTTCTTCAACCGCATCACCCGACGCCGTCTGCTGAGGCGCAGCTTCGCCGTGGTGAGCCGGCTCGGAGACGGTATCTTCTGGTACAGCATCATCATCGCCCTGCCGTTTCTCTACGGCCAGTCCGCCGCCCGGGTCTCGGCACACATGATGATCGTCGGGCTGCTTTCGCTGCTGTTGTACAAACTGATCAAGCTCAGCACCCAGCGCGAACGCCCCTTCAGAATGAACAGCGACATCCTGCAGAGCGTCCCGCCGCTGGACCGCTTCAGCTTCCCCTCCGGGCACACCATGCACGCGGTGGGCTTCACCATCATCCTGGTCAGCTACTATCCGCAGTGGGCGATCGTCGTCGTGCCCTTCACCCTGCTGGTGGCCCTGTCGCGGCTGGTGCTCGGCCTGCACTACCCCAGCGACGTACTGGTCGGAGCGATTATCGGGACGACAGTGGCAGTTGGGAGTTTGGTGTTGTTTTGAATTGAGCCCAGTTAGACGGGCATGTAGTCCTGTTTCGCGCACTTAAGACCTCCTGTTCTTATCTAACTTCAGTCATAGTGCGCGACCCTGTTTCTCTTGCTCGCCCAAGAGAAACAGGGGAAAGAGAAGGGCGCCCCACCACCTTGGCCTTCGGCTTCCCTCACAACCGCTGACTTGCAACGGGCACGGCTCAACGCACCTTCCCTGGTGCGATGAACCTCAGCCCGGCGTCCATGCCGGGCTGACCCTGCAAGCCATCAGCTGTTCGGCAAGGCGGGACGGGGTTTATTGGTAAGACGTGAAATGTGATGAGTGAGGCGAAAAGACACGGCCTCTCCTCACCCCTCACACTCTCCCCGGTTAAACTAACCGCCCAGAACAAAGCCAACAAACCCCGGCCTCATGCTGCAAAACCACGCCCTCTCCTGGGGCGGCCGGCGCCTGCCGGCCTGGGCCATCGGACTGTCGATCCTGGCCACCTATCTGAGCAGCATCAGTTTCCTGGCCAATCCGGGCAAGGCCTACGCCACCGACTGGCGACCCTTCGTGTTCTCGCTGACCATACCGCTGGCGGCCTTCGTCGCCTCGCGCTGGTTCATTCCCTTTTATCGCGAACGCATCCAGACCACGGCCTACGAACACCTCGAACGGCGCTTCGGCTACTGGGCGCGCGCCTACGGCGCAATCAGCATCGTGCTGCTGCAGATCGGCCGCTTCGCGGTGGTGCTGTATCTGATCGCACTGGCGTTCGGCGAACTGCTGGGCTGGGACCTGATCAGCGTGATCCTGCTGCTGGGCGTGGTCACCATCGCCTATACCACGCTGGGCGGATTCGAGGCGGTGGTATGGACCGACGTGGTCCAGGCAATCGTGCTGATCGGCGGAGCATTGATCGCGGTGGTGCTGTTGGTCCTGGACCTGCCCGGTGGTTTCGGGCAGATCATCCACACCGGTTGGATGGAAGGAAAATTCGGCCTGGGAGGCTTTTCATTCGACCTGCTGCACCAGAGTTTCTGGGTCATCCTGCTGTTCGGCATCGTGGAAAACCTGCGTAACTTCGGCGTGGACCAGAATTACGTGCAGCGCATGCTGTCGGCGCACGACACCGCCGCCGCGCGCCGTTCGCTGTGGCTGGGCGCACTGCTCTATGTACCCGTTTCCGCGCTGTTCTTTTTCATCGGCACGGCCCTGTATGTGTACTACCAGGCACACACCGGGCTCGGCCTGCCGGCCAAGCCCGATCAGATCTTCCCGTTCTTCATCGTCACCGAACTGCCGCACGGCCTGGTGGGTATCCTGCTGGCCGCCATTCTGGCGGCGGGCATGAGCACGCTCGATTCCAGCCTCAACACCTCGGCCACCGTCTGTGCGGTGGACTTCTACCAGCGCCTGAAACCGAATGCCGACGAACACAAACTGCTCGTGGTCACCCGCGGCGCCACGTTGCTGATCGGCATCCTGGGCACGGCCGCCGCACTGCTCATGATTCATGCCAAAACGGTGCTGGACGTCTGGTGGCAGCTGTCGGCGATCTTCGGCGGTGCGATGCTCGGGTTGTTCCTGCTGGGTCTGCTGGTCCCCGGGGCACGAAGCCGGGACGCCCTGTGGGGCGTGATCGTGGGTATTCTGGTGGTCGCGTGGGCAACCCTGACGCACGGCTTGCAGGGGCATTGGGCGGGTCCGGCGTTTCCCTTCAACCTGATGCTGGTCGGGCTGGCGGGCACATTGGCCGTCCTGCTGATCGGGCTGCTCGGCAGCCTGCTGAGGCCCGCACGCCGGACCTGAGGATTCAGGCGCCCGTACTTCCCTCCCGGCAGGCCGCGCACAGGCCGGACACCTCGATCGGCCGGGTCTCAACCTCGAACCCCCGGCTGCGTGCGGCGGCCTCGATGCCATGGTCGATGTCCTCGTCATGCACCTCCAGCGCCGTGCCGCAACGGCTGCAGATCAGGATTACCCCGTAATGCCGGGGTCCCGGCTGGTTGCAGGCCACGAAGGCATTGGCGGTGGCAACGCGGTGCACCAGTCCCTGCTCCTGCAGGAACTCCAGGGCGCGGTACACCGTGGGCGGCGCACTGCCCATACCCTCGGCGCGCAGACGGTCGAGAATGTCGTACGCACCCACCGGCTTGCCCGCCTGCACCACCAGCTCCAGCACACGCCGGCGCAGCGGCGTGAGACGCGCGCCGTGCTGGGCGCACAGCGTCTCGGCACGGTCGAGGTGCTGCTGCACGACCTCGGGACGCAGGTGTTTGACGCGCAGACCGGCAGCCATCAGAACTGTCCGGATTGCTGGCCGGCCATCATGGCGAACATGCCGAAGCCCATCATCAGGAAACCCGCCGCGCTCAGCACCAGGGTGATGAGCATCAGCACGCCCTGCACGGTGAAAAAGGTCTTCAGGCGCATCATTGCCCGCACCAGCTCATCGGTCTGCTGGGAAATGTAGGCACGCTCCACGGCCGTCGCCGCCTGATACAGCGACACGCCGATCCAGATCGGCAGCCAGCACAACAGAATTCCCCAGATGGTGAACACCATCATCACGCCGTAGATGATCATGAGCACGGCCAGAAACTTCATCCAGCCCTTGGCATTGAACAGGGGCAGCGCGATCTGCGCGATGGTCTGGTCTGTTTCGGTATTCATCGGCACCTCGCCCGGCGGTCTTTCTCCCGGAGAGTCTGTCAGATGCACTTATCGAATGCCACCGAGCCGCGGCACAGCCCTTCCCGGGGCGGCACCGAAGCATCTTGTAGATCAACTGCCATCTGCACGTCACCGGCCGGTCATCACCGCTTGCTAGCGTCGGGTCCATCCGGTCGCCAGGGGGGCGCCCGGACCCAAATTCGATGCCTACTGGGAGGTGCATCATGTCTGATTCCGATTCGGATTCCGTTTCCTTTTCACGCCGCCGGGCGCTCAAAATGCTCGCCGGCGCCCCTATGCTGCCGCTGGCCACAACCCTGACCGGTCTGCCGCTGCTGGCGGAGGCCGCCCCTTTTGGCCGTCACCACGGCGGCTGGTTCGACCGGCCGTTCCGCCACGGCGTGCCGATCAGCTACAGCTTCGGTTCCATGGCCGCCCCTTCGCTGGCGGACCCGGCCCAGATGGCGACCACCTACGTCGCCTCCACGCTGACCAAGCGCATCGGCAAACACCATAAAGCGACCTACGCCTTGGGTTATGAGACCTTCTTCCTCACCGGCGACACGGTGCCCGCCACCGGCGGCGGCACGGTCATCGCCGGCGGTTATTACGACATCCACAACGACCCGATCCTGGACACCACCTCGGCCGACCAGCGCCAGTTCTTCTCCGACTGCCCGGACGGCATGTCGCTGATCCAGCTCCATGGCGTGCGTTCGCGTCGGCGCGGCTGCAAGCGTGTCTTCGCGGTCGTGCAGTTCGAATACACCTCGCAGAACGCGGCCGGCACCTCCATGTACGGCAAGCTGCCCTCGCCCATCGCCGTGCTGACCCTGGACCAGGACGAGCGCACCGGCAAGCTCAGCCTGGTGAGCTACCACAACGTCGACACCTCGGACGTGAAGGGCCTGTGGATTACCTGCGGCGCGAGCAAGTCTCCCTGGAACACCCATCTGGCGAGCGAGGAATACGAGCCGGACGCAACGCGCGCGAGCAACGCGCAGCTGGAAACCTTCAGCCAGAACCTGTTCGGCGACAGCAGCGTGGCCAACCCCTACGACTACGGCCATCTGCCGGAAGTAACCGTGCACCGCAACGGTACCGGCAGCATCAAGAAACATTACTGCCTGGGCCGCATCTCCCACGAACTGGTGCAGGTCATGCCCGACGAGCGCACCGTGCTGATGGGCGACGACGCCACCAACGGCGGCCTGTTCATGTTCGTGGCCGACCGCCGCCGCGACCTGTCCGCCGGCACCCTGTACGTGGCCAAGTGGACCCAGACCTCCGGCGTCGGCCCCGGTGCCGGTGACATCTCCTGGATCCGGCTCGGCCACGCCACCAGCGCCGAGATCAAGGCCCTGGTCGAGGGCGGCATCAAGCCTTTCGACATCATGGACGTCAAGACCAGCGACCCCGGCGACGCGAGCTACACGAAGATCCGCTTCGGCGGGCATGACAACTGGGTCAAGCTGATGCCGGGCATGGAAAAGGCCGCCGCCTTCCTCGAAACCCACCGCTACGCCGCCCTGGTCGGTGCTTCCATGGGCTTCACCAAGATGGAAGGCACCACGGTGAACGCCGCCGACAAGCGCGCCTATTCCGCCATGTCCTACATCTACAAGTCGATGACCGACGGCAGTACCGACATCCACGTGCAGGGTCCGGTGGCCGGCGCGGTGTACGAGCATGTGTTGCAGGGCGGCCAGACCGACAGCGACGGCCATCCGATCCGCAGCGAGTGGGTGTCCACCTCCATGTCGGTGCCGGAAGGCCTGGCCGGCGAAGACCTCGCCGTGCGCGACCCGCTCGGCAACAGCGCCAACGCCGACAGGATCGCCAACCCGGACAACATCAAGTACTCCGAGGCCATGCGCACCCTGTTCATCGGCGAGGACAGCGGCAACCACGTGAACAACTTCCTGTGGGCCTACAACGTGGACACCAGGGAACTGAGCCGCATCCTGTCCTGCCCGGCGGGCGCCGAATCCACCGGCCTGCATGCGGTGGACGACGTCAACGGCTTCAGCTACATCATGAGCAACTTCCAGCACCCCGGTGACTGGGAAAGCCCGCTGCATGACGTGGTGAAGGGTGTGCTCGAACCGCTGGAGTCAGCGAACTACAACGGCAAGTTCAGCGCCGCAGTGGGTTACCTGACCATCACGGGACGCATCAAGGACGCCTGACAGCCGGCACCGTCGGCACCGCAGTAAAAAAACCCCCTCTCCCGTCGGGAGAGGGGGTTTTTTGCTTGAGAGGAGCGAGGCGTGAGGGGTTAGGAGTAAGGCATAAGGAAGAGAGGATGTTTTTCACCTCACCCCCAAACCCCAGCGCGTTAGCGCGCGAAACGAAACCTCATGACTGTCCAATCGAACATCTGGTGCGAGCACTTAGTACTCAAAAACCTACAAAAACCGCCAGTCCTGCAACAGCGAAAGGGTCACCCCATAGGCGGACCAACGGTGCCGTGCCGACCGCCAGGATCGGATGGGGTGTCGCAATGCCTCAAGCCGCTTCTTTTGCACTGGACACCTCGATTTCATATTGCTGCATCAACAGGGCGAGTGCCGGCGAACCCGGCGGAATGCCGGCCGGCGCGACCTCCTGCCCCTGGGTGATGAGTTCGACGCGCTGGTGATCGGACCAGTGCAGCAGCTGCAGCCAGCCCGCGTCGTCCTCGACCAGGGCGGTGCAGTGCTCGACCCAGTCGCCGTCGTTGCAGTACAGGGCGCCGTTGATCTTTTCGATCGACGCCTTGTGGATATGCCCGCAGATATAGCCGTCCAGCTCCTGGTCGTTGGCGGTGAGCGCGGCGGCCTCCTCGAACTTGCGGATGTAGGCGCGCGCGTTGCCCACCCGGGATTTGAGCCAGGTGGCGAGCGACCAGTAACGGATACCGAGGCGGCAGCCCAGGCCGTTGTACCAGCGGTTAAGCCGCAGCAGCCAGTAATAAACGTTGTCGCCGATAAAGCGCAGCAGGGCGTTGTGCTTGACCACGGTGTCGAACTCATCGCCGTGGCTTACCAGGAAGCGCCTGCCGTCCGCGGCGGTGTGGATCGCGTCACGGCGCACCTTCACGCCGCGGAAGGTGGTCCCCACGAAATCGCGCAACAGGGCGTCGTGGTTGCCGGGAATAAAGGTAACCTCGGTGCCGGCGGCAGCCTTGTCAAAAATGCACTGCACCACGGCGCTTTGTTCGGCCGTCCAGTGCACCTGCTTGCGCATGCTCCACAGGTCGAAAATGTCGCCGACCAGGTAGAGATGTTCGCAGTCGGTGGATTGGAGAAAGTCCAGCAAATAGGCGGCGTGGCAATCACGCGTGCCCAGGTGGACGTCGGAGATGAATATGGAACGGTAATTCAGCTTCGACATGACGGCACTCCCGCAGCTTCGCTGCCGCCAAGTCTGCTACCTGAAGATGACGCTTATTTATCGATTTAATTGCAGTTCGATGGCAGCGTCATTAGAGCGAAGACGGCCAGGGGATCAGGATCAGGCCCCAGATCACCACGGCATTGAGGATACTGAGCAATACCGCGGCCGAGCCCATGTCCTTGGCGCGCGCCGAGAGTTTGTGGATTTCATGACCGAAACGGTCGATGGCGGCCTCCACGGCCGAGTTGAGGAGTTCGACGATGAGGATCAGAAACAGGCTGCCGATGAGCATGGCGCGGTCCAGCCCGGTATGCCCCAACCAGATAGCGATCGGTGCGAGGATCACGAACAGCGCCAGCTCCTGACGGAATGCCGCTTCGTGTTTGAACGTGGCCTTAAGCCCCTTCCAGGAATATCCGCCCGCCTTGAT
This sequence comes from Gammaproteobacteria bacterium, assembly GCA_037388465.1. Classification (NCBI taxonomy): domain Bacteria; kingdom Pseudomonadati; phylum Pseudomonadota; class Gammaproteobacteria; species Gammaproteobacteria bacterium. The sequence goes on along the minus strand of JARRKE010000017.1, from coordinate 1,401 downwards.
GATGCGGGTCAGCCCCGTATTACCGCTGTATGCCATGAAGTTGTTATTCGAATTAAAGGGCGCAGTTTATGAAGCCTGCATGTCAGGCCTGTGACAACATCCTCAGGCAGCAGGCGGCTGCCATTTCAGATCCAGCTCACGTGCGGCGCGCACCTCGTCGAAACGGCGGTTCGGCTGGGTATACGGTGCACCCTTGACCTTGTCCGGATCGCTTTCCGCTTCGGCCAGGATGGCTGTCATCGCATCGACAAAGCGGTCGAGTTCTTCCCTGGCTTCGGTTTCGGTGGGCTCGATCAGCAGGCACTCGGGCACCAGCAGCGGGAAGTACGTGGTCGGCGCGTGAATGCCGAAGTCCAGCAGGCGTTTGGCGAAATCCATGGCGGTGACGCCCTGCTGCTTGGCCTGACGCTTGAGGGTGACGATGAACTCGTGCGTGGCGCGGCGCTGCGGGAAGGCGAGATCGAAGCCCTTCTCCTTGAGGCGCGCCATCAGGTAGTTCGCGTTGAGGGTGGAAAACTCCGCCACCCGCTCCATGCCGATGCGGCCCAGCAGCCGCATGTAGACATAGGCGCGCAGCAGTACGCCGGCGTTGCCCATAAAGGCGGACAGGCGGCCGATGCTCTGCGGCAGGTCCTGTTCGGTCAGCCAGCGATAGGCGTCGCCTTCGCGCCCGACCACCGGCACCGGCATGAACGGCAGCAGGCGCTTGCCCACCCCGATGGCACCGGAGCCCGGCCCGCCGCCGCCATGCGGGGTGGAGAAGGTCTTGTGCAGGTTGACGTGAATGACGTCGAACCCCATGTCGCCCGGACGCACCTTGCCGAGAATGGCGTTCAGGTTGGCGCCGTCGTAGTACAGCAACCCGCCGGCCTCGTGGACGGTGCGGGCGATCTCTTCGATACGGCGCTCGAACACGCCCAGGGTGGAGGGATTGGTGAGCATGATGCCCGCGGTTTGCGGTCCGACGGCGGCGCGCAGCGCCTCCATGTCCACGTCGCCGCTGTCGTCGGTGGGGATCTCGCGCACCTTGTAGCCGCACATGGTGGCGGTGGCGGGGTTGGTGCCGTGCGCGGCATCGGGCACCAGGATCTCGGTGCGGGCCGCGTCGCCGCGCGATTCGTGATACGCGCGGATCATGGCCACGCCCGCGAATTCGCCCTGCGCGCCCGCCATCGGGGTCAGCGACACGCCCTGCATGCCGGTGACGGCCTTGAGCATTTCCTGCAGCTCGAACATGCAGGCCAGGAAGCCCTGGCTGTGACTTTCCGGCGCATAAGGATGTCGGCCGAGAAACTGCGGCAGCATGGCGAGTTCATGACAGGCCCGCGGGTTGTACTTCATGGTGCAGGAACCCAGCGGATAAAAATGCGTGTCGATGGAAAAGTTCTTTTGCGACAGCCG